>CAYPLT010000158.1:0-1501 GCA_964411695.1 uncultured Candidatus Soleaferrea sp. | reverse complement strand
ACGGTGCAGATCCCGACAGAGGCCTTCCTCGCCGTCCTCAAACTGGACGAATGATCAGAATATAGTGAAAAATCGGAGCTGTAGCAAAATAATTGCTGCAGCTCCGATAACCATCCTTGTTATATATTCCTTGTGTTTGCCCTCTTCGTGAAGTAAAACAGATTATTCCAAAGAACGATAACGCCAACGTAGACCAATCAGGTGAGTTCATAAAATGCTGCGCGTTCTTCTTTTTTGACCTCTCCGAAATTGATAGAGAATCTGACCTTATGTCCGGAGTCCATTTCAATCGTAGTAATCGGCTGACCATAATGCGTGGTTCCTTTCACTATAGATCAGTGATCGTATGTAAACCCTTTGACGGTATTACCCACTATGCCGTCAAAATGCTCCGAAACATCGGTTAAATTTGCAGTTGGTAAAATAGCGTCTGTCCAGAAATCCGCATACTGAGTTGTTATCAGCACACCGCCATCATACACAAAATAGAGCGTTTGGTTATAGCAGTTGTCTTTCTTAAACTCGGGGATCTCCAGTGTAAAGAAGATTGGATTTACTCCATCACTTTCAGCCAGAACCTTTGTAATCCTTTTCCCAATGGCTATTTCATATGAGTCAATACCGCTGTATGGTCTTCCAGCCTCAACAGCTTGGTACATCTGGTAAACTGCCTCAAAAATATTGGCTGTGGAATGGTCGTTTTCACAGGTGCCTTGATAGCTGCCCTCAGCTGCAATAGAACTCCACGGTGTTTCATCCTGATCTGTTGATGTGGGCGATAGCGTTCTGTTTTTTGCACCGGCATCAAAAAGAAGCTTTGTGGCTTCAATCATATATCGGTCAAAAGTTGAGAGCGTTAACGCACACAAGCATTGTGCACCGTAGCATCCGTCATTTTTGTTGACATCAAAACCGTGATCCAGAAAAAAGCGAATAATTGCACACATTGACAAACCCAGGTTAGGGTTCAGATTATGCTCGCATCCGTCACAATTGAGCTTTTCACATATATAACAAGGTTCATTTAGGCCATCAGCGTGAATAGACCACCAATAACCGGTCAAAATTTCGGAAAGGATATTTTCATAATTATCTTTTCCGATAGCATTGAGGTCTGCACCCTGCCGGATCAATTCCTCGGCAGCATCGAAATCGGGCGCCCCGGAGCGAAATAATTCAATTAGTTTATTTTCGAGATCACCATAACCATAATCATAAGCCATAAAACCCACCTCCTGCATACAGTATACTATCTTTGTTGCCCCATAAAACGGACTTTGTTATAGCATATCATAATATCGTGAACATTTCTATCAAAAAAACAGCTCTGCGTCAATAGTTGGGGTAGGGAGAACTGTGAGAAAAAGGCATGAAGAGAAAGAAAGTGTGGCGCGACACACCTTCTTCCTTTTTAGGTACGCGTATAAGCGCAATACAGTATGCATTTGTTGAGTTGTAATTGGTTATGCGGTATCCCAACATTTATTATAAAATCTAGAAG
>CAYPLT010000157.1:0-1514 GCA_964411695.1 uncultured Candidatus Soleaferrea sp. | reverse complement strand
ATAAGCCAAAAAAAAACAATTGTCAATACCAAAACGCAAAAAAAGTCGTTTATGCGGATTATTAGCATTTTGTTAAGCGTTTTAGGGCTATTTTTTAACGTTTACGCCCATAATAGTTACTTAAACGCCTTGAAAATCCTTAGAATATATGATATAATATATTAAATTATAAACTTGTCGATGAAATTTTTTTAGTTTTGCGGGCGTTGTTTTTTCGTAAATAGAAATTTTCGCGACGTTTTTTGAAGTTTTTTCGAGATTATTTTGGGAGAGTTTTATGGATTTACGTGAAACCGTCAACGCGATGACGGACGAGCAGAAAGTTAAAATACTCGGCGGTAAGGATAATTGGACGACTTACGCATTCGACGAATTAAAAATTAAACCTATAAAAACTTCCGACGGGCCGAACGGGCTTCGCGTAGAAATTTCGACCAAAAATATAGGCATAAACGAAAGCAAACCGGCAACTTGCTTTCCGACGGCTTCGGCGCTTTCGTCCACTTGGAACCCCGACCTTATCAAAGAAGTCGGCTCGCTTATCGGTGAAGAAGCCGCTTTTAACGGCGTAAACGTCGTTCTTTCCCCGGGCATAAATATCAAGCGTAATCCGCTAACGGGTAGAAACTTCGAGTACTATTCCGAAGACCCATATCTATCCGGCAAGTTAGGCTCGGCAATGATTACGGGCATCCAAAAAAACGGCACGGGCACGTGCGTCAAACACTTTGCCGTAAACAACCAAGAATACCGCAGAATGACGGTAAACGCGATCGTCGACGAAAGGGCTTTGCGTGAAATCTATCTTACCCCGTTTGAAATCGCCGTGAAAGAAGCGAAACCTAAAGCGTTAATGACCGCTTACAACCGCGTAAACGGCGAGTACGCTAACGAAAACACACACCTTATTTCCGACGTTTTGCGCGGTGAATGGCAATACGACGGCGTCGTCGTTTCCGATTGGGGCGGAACGAACGATTGCGTAAAATCCGTTAACGCAGGCGCCGATTTGCATATGCCAAGGTCGGATTATCACGAGGAAACTTTACTTGGCGGCTTACAAAACGGCACGCTAGATAAAGAGAAACTTAACGCCTCGGTCGAAAGAATTTTACGTCTTTCCTTGGAAACGACTAAACCTTTTAAAGCCGGCGAAAGCGGTGTCGAGTATACATACAACCGCCAAGTCGCTTTAAAAGCCGCGGAAGAATCTATCGTGTTACTAAAAAACGACGGGGTTCTTCCTCTTAACCACTTCGAATCCTTGCAGTTTATCGGCGACGCTTTGGACTCCGCCCCCTTCGAAGGCGCAGGGTCTTCACGCGTGAACCCGATGAGCCGTAAAAATCTTATCGATACGTTGTTCGATTACGACCTAAACGTCGAGTGCGTAAAAGGTTTCGAAGCCTTTATCCCGACTAAAAAGAAAAACAAAAAAGGGGACGCTTTGCCGATCGGCGGTGAAGCCGCCGTAGTCTTTTTATCCCACCCCGATTTTCACGAAACGGAAGGTC
>CAYPLT010000156.1:0-1516 GCA_964411695.1 uncultured Candidatus Soleaferrea sp. | reverse complement strand
AAGAACAGGTGATAAAAGCATATTAAAAGTTTTGAATATAAATGATGTTTGTAATAATTTAATAAAAGAGAATTTAATAAAACCATTAATAGTAGTTTGTCCAGATATTGAAAATAGCAGAGGTATAAATTCTTCTGATTCTTGTTATCAAATTGACGGAAAGCACGGTGTAGTTCATAAAGGTTTATATGAAGATTATTTAATTGATGAAGTGATACCTTTTATTGATTGTACATATAATACTGTGCCTATTAAGAAGTGCAGGTTTATTGGAGGAATTTCATCAGGTGGTTATGCCGCATTACATAATGGATTAAGACATCAAGAATTGTTTTGTAAAATTGGAGCTCATATGCCGGCTATGGATTTAAGTTATGATGATGAAGATGAATGCTATTTTGAAGATGAAAATATGTGGAAAAAATATGATCCTTTTACAATTGCTAGAAAAGGTCAATTTAAAGATATAGAAATTTATCTTGATGCTGGAAATTATGATGAAGGCGAGTTCTATGTTGCTTGTGAAATTTTATATACAATATTAAAAAATAAAAATGTTAATGTTTTAAATAATATATTTAGCGGACATCATGATATAAATTATATTCAATCGAATTTAAAAAAATATTTAGAATTTTATAGTAATTAAAGTATTGACAAAACACTATATATATGATAAAATGCTATTGTAAACTTATAAGTCGTACAATATATTGTAATTGCTTGACAATATTTTATTTACAGAAAGGGTTTTAATAGCTATGAAAAAAAATATTAAGAATAATATAAATTGGGTTGGGTACATTGATTGGGAACTAAAGACTTTTCATGGTGATGATTATTCTATTATGAATGGTTCTAGTCAAAATGCTTACCTAATAGAAGAAGAAAAAACTGTTCTTATTGATACAGTTTGGACGCCACATAGATTTGATTTTGTAGAAAATTTAAAAAAAGAGATTGATTTAAAAAAAATTGATTTTATTGTTGTAAATCATGGAGAAAGTGATCATTCAGGTGCTTTAACTGCTGTTATGGAAGAAATACCTGAAGTTCCTATTTATTGTACAGCAACTGCGGTTAAAAGTTTAGAAGGGCAATATGGGAAAAGAGGTTGGAATTTTCATGTTGTAAAAACAGGAGACACTGTTGATATTGGTAATGGAAAACAGTTAATATTTATTGAAATGAAGATGCTTCATTGGCCCGATTCTATGGCTACATATATGACTGGAGACAATGTTTTATTTTCTAACGATGCGTTTGGTCAACATTATGCAGTTGAAGAATTATTTAATGATAAAGCAGATCAATGTGTTTTACATAAAGAAGCTATGAAGTATTTTGTAAATATTTTAAATCCATTTGCACCGATTGTTGCTAGAAAAATAGAAGAAATTAAATCTCTAAATTTGTATATAGATATAATTGCACCTTCACATGGTGTGATATGGCGAGATAACCCGATGCAGATTGTAGAAAAATATTCAACTTGGGCTTCTAATTATAAAGAAAA
>CAYPLT010000155.1:0-1532 GCA_964411695.1 uncultured Candidatus Soleaferrea sp. | reverse complement strand
CTCAGCGTGACGGCGAATATCGCCCCCGAGAGCGCAGCGGGCGTGCGGTACGAGTGGCTGGTGGACGGTACGCCGGTCGCGGGCGTGACGGGCACGAGCTACGCTGCAGGCATCGTGGACGCGGGGACGTACACCGTCACCTGCAAGGCGACGCTGGACGGCTACACCTCCACGGCGACGAAGACCTTCACCGTGGCGAAAAAGACGCTTCAGGGCGAGAATTTCACCCAGCCGAAGGCGCTGACCAGCGCGCTGACCTACAACGGCAGCGCCCAGGCGCTCGTTGCGGCGGGAGCGGTGGACGGCGGCGCGACGATCCGCTATAGCCTCGACAAGAGCACCTGGACGAGCACCGTCCCGACCGCGACCGACGCGGGCGACTACACGGTCTACTGGTACGTCGACGGCGGGACGAACTACACGGACTTCTACATTGGCGGCGAGCCGTTCGAGATCGAGGTGAGCATCGGTCAGCTGAGCCTCGCGGATACGGCGGACTACAGCGCGCCGACGGCGAGGAGCGGCCTTGCATTCTCCGAGCGCGCGCATCAGCTGATCGACGGCGCGGCGACCCCGAGCGGCGTGACCGCGTACTACAGCCTCGATCAGGTCAGCTGGACGACGGACGCGTCGACCCTCACCC
Organism: uncultured Candidatus Soleaferrea sp.; assembly: GCA_964411695.1. Classification (GTDB taxonomy): domain Bacteria; phylum Bacillota; class Clostridia; order Oscillospirales; family Ruminococcaceae; genus RGIG8779. The sequence goes on along the minus strand of CAYPLT010000155.1, from coordinate 889 downwards.
GCACCGACGCGGGCGACTATCCGGTCTACTGGTACGTCGACGGCGGGACGAACTACGCGTCTATCGCCTCGCGCACCGCGCCGAACACGCTCACCGCGCACATCGCGCCGCTCGAGCTGGTGATCGCCGACGTGAGGATCGAGCCCAAGTATTATGACGGCACGACCGCAGCGGAGGTCGTGTTCGAATTCCACACCGGCGACGGCATGGGCTACAGACCCGACAGCAGCGGCTACACCGTGGATGCGCAGTTCGAGACCGCGCGCGTGGGCAGCAATATTCCCGTTGTGATCAAGCTCACGATCACGAGCGACAACTACATCCTCAGGGGCGGAACGAAGACCTACACAAAGGATGACGACTTTGGCGAGATCCGCAAGGCCGCCGCGCCGCGCCTCACGGATGGCTCGCTCTCGCTGGTCTACACGAAGACCACCGGCACGTTTGACCTCGCGGCTCTCGGCATTCCCGCAGATGCGGACGCGGTGGACTGCGTCCCCGGGACGCTGCCCGCGGGCGTGGAGAGCGCGCGCGTGGACGGCACGACCCTCACCGTCACCCTCGCGAGCGGCGGCAAGGCGGGCGATACCTTCACCCTGCCCCTGACGGTCTACAGCGAGAACTACAACGACGCGGAGGCGAACGTGGTCATCACGCTCATCGCGAAGACCGAGCGCGCCCTCGCCGTCACGATGGACGGCTGGACGTTCGGCGGCACGGCGAGCGCGCCGCGCTACGATGCGCCCACGGACGCGCAGAGCCTGCGCGTACAGTACAAGGTCAGGGGCGCGGCGGACGCGACCTATACCGCCGCCGTCCCGACGAACGCGGGCGAGTACACCGTGCGCGTCAGCTGCGAGACGGAGACGGAGAGCTGGAGCGGCAGTGC
>CAYPLT010000154.1:0-1601 GCA_964411695.1 uncultured Candidatus Soleaferrea sp. | reverse complement strand
TTTTAAGCTATCATCCTTTTATGTAATTATTGCAGCTTAAACTTATTGACCTCACCGTCTAACTGACCGGCAACATCCTTGTTGGAATCTGCCTCTCCCTTGATATCGCCTACGTTGCTTGCCAGATCAACGGACATTTCCGTTACACTCGTAACACCCTTTGCACTTTCCTCAACGGCAATGTTTACTGCGGAAATGGACTCCTTGATCTGATCCACGCTGTCCTTGATCAGCTCACTTTCTTTTGCAAAATCATTCATCATCCGGTTCATTTCGACGGCATCCTGCTGATAGCTTTCACTTGTCTCGCACAGCTTTTCATAACCGCTCATAGCCGTTTCTTCCATAAAGCGGATCATCTGCTCTGCCTTTTCTGCCAGCTCATCCACTGCCTGAATCACCTCAGCACTGACCTTCTGGATCTGAACGGCTGTTTCTGCAGAGTTTGTCGCAAGCTGCCCGATCTCGTTCGCTACTACCGCAAAGCCTCTTCCGGCTTCTCCGGCTCTTGCCGCCTCAATGCTTGCATTCAATGCAAGGAGATTGGTCTGGTCCGTAATATTGATGATATTCTCGGTAAGAATACTGATTTCTTCTACTGCCTTGGATTTCTGAATCTTTTCATCTACGGCTGCTGCCATTTCCCTTGCTTCGGACTTCGCCTTCTTCTGCTCCGTAACCGCATTTTCATAGATTTCGGCAGCCTTCTTCATGATCTGATTGGAGGATTCCTTACCATGATCCGCATTCTGTGAAATACTCCGGACATTTTCATAAACATCTCCGGTAGCCTCATTGACCTGTCCTAAGGAAGCACTTGTTTCCTCCATGGCAGCACTCATTTCTTCCATGGTGGCGGAGATATCCGTTATACTCATCCCCGCATCCGCAAGATTCTTCGCAACCTGATCGGATGAGTCCTTCAGCATTACGGAATTGCCCGCAATGTTCAGCATAATGGTACGGATGTGCTCTAACAGCTTATTTACGTTATTGGAGATCAGTTCAAGCTCATCACCCGTCCTGATTTCCAGCTTCTTGGTCAGATCTCCGTCACTATGTACCAGATCGTAGATCTTGCGGTTGACCATTCTCAAATTTCTGGCGATCAGCGTTACGACCATACCAAGCACAAGACATGCAAATGCTACACAGATCACCGCGATCAGAATTACCCTTCCGACAATAAAGTCCAGCTTGTTAACAATATTCGTTGCATCATAGTCACAGCCAAGACCGCCAATGATCTCACCGGCACTGTTTTTGATCGGCATATAAATAGAAATGACATCTCCGTAAATAGAGTAATCTATATAATCCTGCACATAATTCTCGCCCTGAAAAACACCCTTCAGCATGTCGTAGGATTTCTCAAAATCCTTACCGACGTAAGCCTGCTGATCCGATGTATCGGTGTCCACACCATAGTAGATCTTCTGTCCGTCCGTATACAGCGTATACATATACAGGATTCCGTATTCCTGCTGTACCTCTCTCATCGTAGCTAACAGTGTCTGATAATTCTCCGTATCCTCACAGCCGGGTTCAAGCTGCTCCACCGCATCCCCGTCTATGATCCGGACTGCGATCTTACCCGCCAT
>CAYPLT010000153.1:0-1606 GCA_964411695.1 uncultured Candidatus Soleaferrea sp. | reverse complement strand
TTTTTCTATCCCTCGGTAGAACCGAGGGTTTATTTCCACGTCTAAAGACACCAATAAAAAAAGCGTAGCAACTTTTTAAATTACTACGCTTTAAAAAATTCAACTCTTTTAGACATCTCTCTGCTATGCATTTAGTTGTTTTTTTAACCTTTTTTAACAAAGCATCTTTTGCCAATAAATGCTATTCCATATGTCATTATGTTTTTGTAACCTTGTTTTTTGAGTAGTGTTTCATATTTCTTGTTTTCTATCTGCTCTAATGCTTCTTCACATTTCTTCTCTATTTCATCTATGTTTTTGGTTACTTTAATCTCTATTATTATGGCTACATCTCTATCATCTATTGGTTGTAATATTATATCACTTCTTCCTAAGCCACTTTCCATATTTGAATATATTACATAATCTTTTATTCTGCCACATATTCCCAACAATATTCCATGGTAAAAATTTTCACCTGCATCATAAAAACTTATATTTTCTATTAAGAATTTATTTATTTCTCTTCTTAACTCTTCTTCGTCGCCATTTATTAAACTTTTATATAAATTACTAAAATCTTTCTCTTTTACTTTTTCTTCAAACCAATTTCTTATTATTACCTTGTAGATAAATAGTAATTCATTATTTGGTATTTTAAGTTCATAGTGACTTATTACGTCGTCGTCTTCTTCTCGTCTTTCTTTTGTGTAGGTCAAATACCCGGTAAAGAATAGCATACTCCATATGTTTTCTGTGTTTTCGTCTAACTCGTTGTACGTTATGTTTGAATTTAATGTTTTTTCTATTGTTCCTCCGTTTATTAACGTTTCTATCTCATTTTTAGTTATATTATCTGCATTTTTTATGAGTTTTTTTACTATGTCATTTCCACTTGTGTTTACCCAATATGCTTGTGGCTCTAGATTTTCAATATACATATCTTTTACGCATTTAAGTACACTCCACGGGTTATATATATCTTGCACACCAAACCTGTAGCCATCATACCAATCTTTTATTTTCTCTCTTTTCTCTTCTAAACCATAATATTTTAGCATTTCATCTACTTCATTTTGCATAAAACCAAAATGTTCTGAATATTGCACGTTTAATATTGAATTTATAGTCAAATTATTCAGACCTGTAAATATGCTCTCTTTTGATATTCTCAAACAACCTGTCATTACTGCAAATTCTAAGCTGGTATTTGTTTTTAATGCTTCTTGAAGAATACCTCTGAAGAAGGTTATTGCTTGCTTATAGTAACCGTTTAAATACGCTCTTTGGAGGGGTACATCATATTCGTCTATTAATATTATTGGTTTTTGATTATAGTATCTTTCTAAGTACATGCTCAAGTTTTTTATGCTGTATATGCATTCTGCTTCTGTTGCCTCTGATTTTAATGATTTTAAGCGTGTATATAAGCCTTTTTCGTCATCACTTAAAACATTTGATTTTAATAAATAATCATGTCTTATATATTCACTCGCTATCATTAATTTAATTTTTTCATATGCACTTTCCCAGTTAAGGCTTTCAATAGATTTGAAATCTAGATTAATAACCGGGTATTTACCTTGATGTTGCTGATATCTTTCACCAATTTGCCAGATTTTTTTGT
>CAYPLT010000152.1:0-1613 GCA_964411695.1 uncultured Candidatus Soleaferrea sp. | reverse complement strand
CGTCCTGTCGTCCACCGTGCCGACGAAGTAGGCCGCGTCCACGCGGCCGAGGACATCCCGAATCGCCTCCGGGACTTTGGCCCCCACATCCCGCGCCGCCTCCGCGTAGAGGTCGAGGAGGGGAAACGGCTCCTCGGTCAGCGTGGCGCACCGCACGCCTAAAAGTTCCAGGAACTTCTTCGACGCGTCAAAAGGCGATTCGAAAGCAAACGCCTTCAGGCTTTCGGTCAACTCGTTCTTCGTCATTGTCCGACTCCTTTGTCATTCCGTCTGCGCGCAAGCCTCTCACAGTCGGCTCACGTATTCCCACGCGATCAGGTCGAAGTTCTCCGGCTTGAAGACATCCTCGACCTTCGGTGCGCCCGGCTTCGGCCTCGCCGTCCCCGACAGGGCGCCCAGGGCGCCCAAGACCGCCTTCTTCGCCTCGGCGGGCTTCTTGCCCGCAATCCAGCCCTTGAGCGTCGCCGAAAGCGACGTGAGCCGGTCCGCGCCGTTCTTCAGGACCCAGTCCGGCAGATGCGTCGCCGCGCCCTTGTTCTTGCGCAGGACGTCAAGGATGGCGCCCGTCGAGAGCTCTTTCCATTCGGCAGGCGCCGGGCCGGAAGGCTGCAGCACCAGATACAGTTTCTGGTAGGGCTTCTTCGCGCCCCCGGCCAAACAACGTCTCGGATAGCCCAGCACCGCCACAAGCGATTCGGGCACGTCCGGAGAGGCGCCCGCCGCCAACCTGAAGCCGGAGAACACGCCGTTGGGCATCTTGCGAAAGAACTCGCGGTTCTTCTCGTAGAAGCCTATCAGTTCCTGGCGGAACACCTCCAGCGAAAAGTCCGGAAGGCCCACGCTCCCGCAGCCCCCGCCCGCGAGGCCGCCCTCCTCGATCTCGCTGACGTCGGCGTGCGCAATCTGTTCCAGAAGCTTCTGCGTGTTGCGGTCGATCATCGGGTCTTCCCGGACGATCCGCTCCAACTCCTCCGTCGTCGGCAGGGTCTCCGTGCCGGCGAGGCGCATCAAGGCCATGCGGATGTTGATGCTGCCCGTCTGGTGGAGATAGTCGTCGTAGGTCTTCGTCGGCCAAAAGTTGACCGCGCGCACGACCTCGTTCGCCGAGCCAATGCGGTCGATGCGCCCGAAGCGCTGGATGAGCCGCACAGGATTCCAGTGGATGTCGTAGTTGACGACGAGGTCGCTGTCCTGAAGGTTCTGGCCCTCGCTCAGGCAGTCCGTCGCGATGAGGATGTCGATCTCCGCGTCCAGCGCCGACTTCCATTCCGGGGCGAACGTTCCGACGACCTCACGCCACTTCTCGTAGCCGACCTTCCACTTTCGGGCGTCGGCGTCGTAGCACGTCGGCTTCAGTCCGGCGTCCGTGTAGAGCTCGCTCCAGTCGCGCTCGTGGTAGAGCTTCGCGCGTGGCGCAAACCGCTGGAGCACGCACTGGAAGTCCGTCTGCCCCATCACGGGAGGGCAGGCGACGGACGACTTCACCGTCTGCCCTGTGATGCAGGCGACGCGCCAGCCGGGGCGGGCCTTGCGGATCTGCTCGTAGAGATACTGCGCGGTATCGCCAAACGTCGTGAAGACAAGAGCCTTTCGGTTGGGAGCCTTTTGCTTCG
>CAYPLT010000151.1:0-1626 GCA_964411695.1 uncultured Candidatus Soleaferrea sp. | reverse complement strand
GAAAATATATTACTAGATGACATTGTTTTAAATCTGTTTGATACAGCTGGGCTTAGAGAAACTTCTGATATTGTTGAGCAACATGGGGTATTTTTAGCAAAAGAAAAAATTAAAGAAGCTGACATAATTTTAGCTGTATTTGATAATTCAAGAGAATTTGATGAGCAAGATGAAGTTATTTTAAAGGAAGTGCATAATAAAAAAACTATTGCGGTAATAAATAAAATCGATTTGCCATCAAAATTGAATTGTAATAAAATATTAGAAAAAATCACAAATACTGTTGCGGTAGACAGTTATTCTATTAAAACAAAAGTTATTATAGCAAACAAAATAAAACAAGTTTTAAATATCGAACATTTAGATTCATCAACTATGATAATATCTAATGAGCGACAATTGCAGTGTATAAGGTCAGCTATTAATAGTATAGAAAATGTTATTAACACTATAAATTCTGGGTATACATTTGATGCAATTTCGGTAGATATTGAGTCAACGGTTGATAAGTTAATGGAGTTGACTGGTGAAAAAGTTTCTGAAAGTGTAGTTAACCAGGTATTTAGAAACTTTTGTGTTGGTAAATAGTTTATTGTTTTGCAATTGTTTATAGCACAATTGTGTATTGGAATTTGCTGTAATACATTTTTTATAAAAGGGGAAATAAAAGATGAAATCGTTAGGAATTATAAGGAGAATAGATGAACTTGGTCGAATTGTTTTGCCAAGAGAGTTGAGAAGATTTTATAATCTTAATACTGGAGATTCGCTTGAAATTTATACAGATAAAGATAATACAATTGTTTTAAAAAAGCACAATCCTAATTGTATTTTTTGTGGCTGTGATTATAATTTGAAAGAGTTTAAAGGAAGTCTGGTTTGCAAAAAGTGTATAGAAGAAATAAAATGATATTAATTTTATAATAGCGTCCCGTCATTTATGGTGACGGGGTAATTTATCAGTTTATAAGCTAAATGTGTAATAAAACAATGTTGAGCAACAAAAATTCACTCTTTTTGTTGCAATTTAGTTTTTTTATAAAAAAGGTATTGACGATAAAAATCATATATGTTATCATATAATAGTAGTTAAATGATTGCCGGAGTGGCGAAATCGGCAGACGCACAGGACTTAAAATCCTGGGAGGTAAAACTCGTACCGGTTCAAGTCCGGTCTCCGGCACCATATTAATTATATATCGCGGAGTGGAGCAGCTTGGTAGCTCGTCGGGCTCATAACCCGAAGGTCGTTGGTTCAAATCCGGCCTCCGCAACCATATTTAAAAAAGAGGTAAACATAAGTTTTATGGCTTAGGTTTACTCTTTTTTATTTATATAATTACATAAATTGTAATGAAATTTAAAGATATATGGGTCTTTAATTATATATATCTTGCATTTATAATTAAAAAATATATTTGACTATACTGAATATGATTAGCAAAAATCATTATCATACGAAACAAAAAATAAATTTGCCGAGCGGTGTTAGTTCACTTGATGCAGAGACTGGCACATATTCGGAAAGATATACACAAATGGGTAATATATATGAGTTAAAAGATGTAACAGCTGACACTCCAACGGCTAAAGCACGTTGGGTTCTTATATACATTCACTTCCAAA
>CAYPLT010000150.1:0-1640 GCA_964411695.1 uncultured Candidatus Soleaferrea sp. | reverse complement strand
TCAGCCACGGCCATCATCGTATTGAGGTCACCTGTGCGCAGATAGTCCGCAACGAACGTCCCCTTGCGCGGCTCGGCGCGCAGAAAGCCCTGCGCGGTCAGACGCGTCACGCCCGCGTGGACGACCGCGAGGCTCACGTTCATCTCCTCCGCCAGCTGCCGCTCGGGCGGCAGCTTCTCCCCCGCGCGCAGCTCGCCGGAGAGGATCATGCGCTTGATCTCCTCGGTGAACAGATCCGTCAGGCTGACGGTCGAAAGCTTTTTGAATGTCACTGTGATTTTCCTCCCACTGTTCATAACAGAAAACAATGCCTGTTGTTCGGATTATACGACATTCTCCCTGCGTTTGTCAACTGTTCCCATCAAAATGTACAAGAAAATGAGGCAAATTTGCCGCTGTTTTCACGAAGATGGCGCAGGGCGCTTGACACGGCGGGCGCGGCGTGCTACTGTTTATATCACAGGGACAGCTCTGTCCCAACGAAAGGAAAGGAGTCTGACTATGCCAAGAGATTACGATGTGATCGTCATCGGTGCAGGCAACGGCGGCCTCGCGGCGGCGGCGTTCACGGCAAGAAACGGAAAGAAGACGCTGCTGGTGGAAAAGCACAACATCCCCGGCGGCAGCGCCACGAGCTTTGTGCGGGGGCGCTTCGAATTTGAGACCTCCCTCCATGAGCTGTGCAACGTCGGTACGGCGGAGAACCCGGGCGGCATCTGGAAGCTCTTCCAGCTGCTCGGCGCGGACGTGGACTGGCGCACCGGCACGGAGCACACCTTCCATCTGGTCGTGCCCGAGGAGGGCGTGGACGCGGATATGCCCTGCGGCATCCCGCAGTTCTGCGGCAAGCTCGAGCAGCTCGTCCCGGGAAGCCTTGAGAGCATGAAGAAGGTGCTCTACTTCGGCAAGATGGCAAGCGAGGCTTACACCTTTATGGACAGCCCCGAGTACACCCGCGAGGAGCTGGAAAAGCGCTACCCCGAATTCCTCGCGCTCGAGGGCCACTCCGTCGAGGAGGTGCTGACCTCCCTCGGTATGCCCGAGAAGGCGCGCGAGATCCTCGAGACCTACTGGTGCTACCTGGGCGCTCCGGCGGACACGCTGGACTTCATGATCTACGCGAGAATGCTGCTGGGCTATATCGTCTTCGGCGCGGGTATGCCCGCCCTGCGCTCGCATGAAATTTCCATGGCGCTCGAGAAGGTCGTGCGCGACTGCGGCGGCGAGGTGTGGTACAACAGCGAGGTCGAGCGCATCCTCACGAAGGACGGCAAGGCCTACGGCGTGGTCATCGGCGGCAAGGAGTATTACGCCGATCAGATCGTCAGCAATGCCTACCCCAACCTTGTTTACGGCAAGATGATTGACCCCGAGCAGGTGCCCGAGCGCGCGAACAAGCTGGTGAACAGCCGCAAGCAGGGTCTGTGCTTCTCCACCGTGTACCTTGGCATGAACAAGAGCATGGAGGAGCTGGGCATCGATTCCTACTCCTACTTTATCGCCCGCTCCGCCAATTCCCGCAAGCAGTATGACATGCTCAACAACACCCACGATTACGGCGGCTATGTCATCATGAACTGCCTCAACAAACTCATCCCCGACTGCACGCCCGAGGGGACCTGCCAGCTCTTCTTCACCAC
>CAYPLT010000149.1:0-1706 GCA_964411695.1 uncultured Candidatus Soleaferrea sp. | reverse complement strand
AATCGATTTTGCAAGAAACACCATTTGTTTCTAATAATACAAATATAGATTCAAATTCAAATAAAATATCAATTATAACTGGTCCAAATATGGCAGGTAAATCAACTTATATGAGGCAGGTAGCTTTAATTGTTATTATGGCACAGGTAGGTTGTTTTGTTCCGGCAACTTCGGCTCATATTGGTGTGATTGATGGAATTTATACTCGAATAGGGTCTTCTGATGATTTGTCTTCTGGTCAGTCTACATTTATGATAGAAATGAATGAAATAGCTTACATATTAAAGAATATGACATCTAAAAGTTTGGTAATTTTAGATGAGCTGGGTAGAGGAACTTCTACATATGATGGAATGAGCATAGCTCAAGCAATAATAGAATATATTGCTTCTGATAGCTCAAAAGGTGGAAAAACATTATTTGCAACTCATTACCATGAACTGGCTAAAATGCAAAATAATTTTAATAATATTAAAAATTACAGTGTTGCAGTCAAAAAAAATGGAGAAGATATTGTTTTTTTGCATAGAATAATTCATGATAGTTGCGATAAAAGTTATGGGTTAGAAGTTTCTAAGTTGGCAGGTATACCAAATAATATAATTACTAGGGCTAAAGAGATATTAGAACAGCTTGAGTCAAATAAACTAGTTAGTGTAGAAAATAATTTAAATCAGTTAAGCAGTAAAGAAGACATTGATGAAAATATTAGTAATTCTATTTTAAATGAAATATCTAAAATTGACCCAGATGTTTTATCACCTTTAGAAGCTTTAAATTGTGTATTTAAATTAAAAGTGTTAGCAGAAAAAAATACAAATAATAAAAATAGTGTATAGAATTAAAAACCGATTGCTATTGAAGGAATAGATTAACTGTTTTTAAAATATTTAAATATTTTGTAAATTTATTTTGATGCCAAAAGTTTTGTAAAACACTTGACAAAAACGCAAATAGCTATTGACAAATAAGGAAAAAATGATAATATATTTATGTAATAAGTTTATAAGGCTTATTGTAATTGATTTATCAATATAAAATTATTAGTACTAATAAAAATGTAAATAAAAAATAAAAATAAGTTTTATAAATGAATGTAAGAATTAAAAAAATAAAAAATTAAAAAAGAAAGGTAATATTATAAAATGGAAAGAAAAAACAAAAAAATCGTAGCTGGAATGATGGCAGGATGTTGCGTATTAAGCTCACAAACTTTGGTACAATATGGATTGTTAGTAGGTAATGGAGGTATAACAGCAAAACATTCACCTGAATTACAGGCTTTTGGTGCCTCATTAAATGAAAGTAATATTTATAAAAGTAATATTTATAATGGATGTCAATATGAATTAGATGATGAAAAGAAAGAAGCGACATTAAAGGAATGCATTAATAAAGATATAACTGAAGTAACGATACATAAGTATGTAGTAGGACAAAATGGTAAACAGTATACGGTAACAAGCATAGGTGCTAATGCTTTTAGGGATTGCAAAAAGTTAGAGTTCCTAACTTTCGCAGAAGGAAGTTTATTAGAAACAATAGGTGAAGGTGCTTTTAATGGATGTAGTAGTTTGCAAGGAGGAATAGAGATACCAGACAAAGTAACAAGCTTAGGTGCTAATGCGTTTAGGGATTGCAAAAAGTTAGGGTTCCTAACTTTCGCAGAAGGAAGTTTATTAGAAACAATAGGTGAAGGTGCTTTT
>CAYPLT010000148.1:0-1709 GCA_964411695.1 uncultured Candidatus Soleaferrea sp. | reverse complement strand
TATTTATATCTAATTTTTTTTCTCTGTACAACTCATATTCATCTAGTAATTTATTATATTCTATATTTAATTCTTCGGTTTTCATATTTAAATATTTCATCTTACAATACACCTTTTACATATTCAAGATTATATTTTGTAATTTTTTCATTTGAGATTTGCAATTTATTTCTTTCTTCATCAGATAATTTATAATTTACAACCTCTTTTATTCCATCTTTATTAATAATTGCAGGTAAGCTAATCGCCACATCTTTCAACCCATATTCTCCATTTAAATATGTTGAAACACTTGCCAAAATACTTTTATCATTTAAAATTGCATCAGCAATATGTGCAGTACATGTTGATATGCCGAAATGAGTTTTGCCTTTATTAGCTATTATTTCTGCACCCATATTTACAACATTTTTTTCTATAATCAATTTATCTTCATTATTAAATTTTATGTTATGTAATTTACAATACTCATTAATATTGATACCTTTGATATTAACCTGACTCCAAACACAAACTTGCGAATCTCCATGCTCACCAATAACCAACCCATCTACATCTTTAATGCTAACATTCAAATAATCTGCAATTGAAAATACAAACCTTGATGTATCTAATATGCAACCTGTGCCAAAAACTAAATTCCTTTTTAATTCAAGCACTTTATAAATTTGGTAAGTAATAACATCAACTGGGTTAGAAACTACAATTACAATTCCTTGTTTATAACACCGCTTTACATTTTCTGCTATGTTTTTAGCTATGCTAATGTTGTCAGACAGCACATCCAAGCGAGTCTCCTGAGGCCTTCTATTTCTTCCGGCAGTGATTATTATCAAATTACTATCTTTAATATCATCGTAGCTTCCCATGTGAATTTTCGTTTCGCCTAAAATTCCCAACCCATGTTTAATATCTAAAATTTCAGAATAAACCAACTTTTCATTTATATCAATTAACGCTATTTCATGAGCTATATTTTTTAACATCAAAGAGTAAGCAATGTTACTTCCTACTATTCCTGCACCAATAATCGAAACTTTTTTCCAATTCATACTTTTACCTCATTTTTAAAATATTTATTTTATAAATACATTAATATATAATATCATTAATAACCTTAGATGCTAAAAAATAACCCGCTACTGGTGGCACACAAGCAAAGCTGCCAGGTGCATGTCTTCCATTAGAATTAAAATCTTGCACCACTACTTTAGATGGTTTTTCTAAACTATATACAACATCCAATTCTAAAATACCAAATTCTTTTAATTTTTTTCTAATAATTTTAGCCACTGCACAACCACAACCAATTGTGTCAGAAAGTTTTCCACATCGAATCAATGTGTTATCCAATCTGTTTCCCATACCCATACATGAAATAAAATTTATATTCAAATTATGAGTTTTTTTAGCAAAAAAAATTTTAGTAGTAATTGTATCTATTGCATCAACAATATAATCTGGTTGATAATTAAAAATAAAATCACTATTTTGTGGTAAACAAAAAGTTTTATAAGCTTCAATATTAATTTTATTATTAATTGATTTTAAACGTTTTTTCATTACATTAATTTTGCATTCACCTATATTTTCATGAGTTGCAATAATCTGCCTATTAATGTTAGTAATATCTATATCATCATTATCTATAATCATTAAATTACCCACACCTGACCTACAAAGAGCCTCTGCACAACTACCTCCAACTC
>CAYPLT010000147.1:0-1719 GCA_964411695.1 uncultured Candidatus Soleaferrea sp. | reverse complement strand
AAAAATTATGAGCTATAGTAAACAAATGTACAATGAAGTTGAAAAAATAATCTATGAAAGGCGTCAGCATTCCATTGAACAACAAGAAAAAAGCAAGAAAGAAATTTACAACGTTTTACCACAAATCTCAAAAATAGACAAAGAAATCTCTAAAACATCAATTGATGTGGCCAAAGAAATTTTATCTTCACCAAATAATATAAATGAAATTTTGCAAGGACTTATGCTTAAAAATACAGCTCTTCAAGAAGAAAAAAAATCTTTATTACTCAAAAACCACTATCCTGCAGATTATTTAGAAATTAAATATTTTTGCCCTATATGCGAAGACCAAGGTTTCACGAAACACGGAATTTGTGAATGTGCAAAAAAACTTTTAAAAGAGCAAGCTTACAAAAATCTTAATATGAGTGTAAACTTAAATAATTTTAAATTTTCTAATTTTTTCACAGATTATTACCCTGATGATTGCATTGTGTCTACAAAAAGCAAAAATACTCCACGTGATTTAGCTAAAGAAAACTTAAAATATTGCGAAAATTACGCATATAATTTTTCAAATCAGTCAGAAAACATATTAATGCAAGGTGGTACAGGACTAGGCAAAACCCACCTTTCTCTTGCAATTGCAGGCTGTTGCATTGAAAAAGGTTTTGGAGTTATCTATTCAAGTGCAGAATCTTTGTTACATAAATTAGAGCTTGATAAATTTCAAAATGCTCAAGAAGATTTTTTAGAATCTATTTTAAGTTGCGATTTATTAATCATAGATGACCTTGGAACAGAATTTTATAATCAATTCACCATATCTGCTTTTTACAATATTATAAATACTCGGCTACTTGAAGGTAAATCGACAATTATTAATACTAATTTGACTTCTGAAGAACTTTTAAATAAATACTCCGCTCGCGTTGCATCAAGAATAATAGGCGAATATCATATTTTACGTTTTTTCGGCAAAGATAACCGTTTTCGCAATTAATCTAATAATTATATAATTTTTATTAAATTGGTAATATATTCCATTAATTTACTTTAATTGCAAAATAAAATAATTTTTGAAAAATTTTTTCATTTTTATAGAAATCCTGTATTTTTTCTGATATAATAAAATATGTAGTTAATTCTATATTTATAATTTTTAAAAGGAGCGTGAAGAATATCGTTTTTTAACGATAGTTACTTATGAGTAAAAAATACGTTTATCTTTTTTCTGAAGGTAATGGCTCTATGAGAGAGCTATTAGGAGGTAAAGGTGCTAACTTAGCAGAAATGACGAACTTAGGTATGCCTGTTCCTCAAGGATTTACAGTTTCTACAGAAGCTTGCACACGTTATTATGAAGATAATAAAACAATTGATGTTGAAATTGAAAATGAAATCTTCAAAAATTTAACCAAAATAGAAGAAATTACAGGCAAAAAATTCGGAGATGTTAATAACCCTCTATTAGTTTCTGTAAGATCTGGTGCTAGGGCTTCTATGCCTGGAATGATGGACACAATATTAAATCTAGGTTTAAATGACCACGTAGTTGAAGGGTTTGCTACTTTAACTGGTAACCCTCGTTTTGCTTACGACTCTTACCGTAGATTTATCCAAATGTTCTCTGATGTTGTTATGGAAATCCCTAAACACAACTTTGAAAAAATTATTGATGACATTAAAGCTAAAAAAGGTGTTAAATTAGACAACGAGCTTGAAACTGAAGATTTA
>CAYPLT010000146.1:0-1724 GCA_964411695.1 uncultured Candidatus Soleaferrea sp. | reverse complement strand
CATCTATTAAATCATATGCTACATCAGTTAGTTCAACCATTAATAATTTACTGTCTTGAATTTTTCGTTTAAAAATATCTCGCTCTACAATATAACCATCTTCAATTAATTTAAAAAGAACTAAACGTTGATCTTCGGTTAAGCCTTCAACCATCGTTTGGTTAACTTCACCTTTACAATTGCTAGATACATAATTAATTAAAGATTTTTCTTGAGTGTCTAAATTACCAAAAGAATCTTGAGAAATTTTATCAGACAATTTATATTTTTTTAACAAAGAAACATTGTAACCTGCTGGAATAACCGTTTTTATGGCATCAAAAAACTTACAGAATGTATGTTCTTTTAGCCATAAAATTATGTTCATTATTTCATCATTAACAATAGCCACTTCATCTATAATACTAATAATAGGTTTAATTGCTAGCCCTTTAGGTGTAAAATATGGTAATTGTTCTTCTTGGTCATATACTTTAATTTCAAATATCATACCTATTCTTTTTTTATTACTGCGCCCAAAAGGCACTTGAACTCTTTGACCAACTTTAACTAAATTTTGATATTGAACCGGCACAATGTAGTCATACAATTTATCAAAATCATAAGCTACATCATTAACTGCAACTTTAACTATTTTAATTGGCCCCAATTTATTAATATTACTTTCTATAAATAATCTATCTCCTTACATTATTTTAGACTTAAAAATTATACGTCTTGATCTTCAACTATTGTATAATCTCCTAATGCAAACTGGTTAACTGCTAAATTTACAGACTTTTCAGATAAAATTTCTTTTTCTGCATTATATTCATCTACAATTTCTCTGGCTCTTTTAGCAACAGCAATAACAAATGAATAATAACATTGATCTTGATTAATAATGTCATATAAAGACGGTCTTAACATCATAAAAAATTACCCCTTTAAAAATAAATAAAAAAATACAAAATATTTTCATATACTATTATTATACAAAAAATATTAATAACTATCAAGTATAAAAGCAAATTAATTAATAAAAAATTTTAATGTTTTTATTTAAATATTTTTACTAAAAACTTAATTCTATATAAAAAAGCAGACATTGATATCATCTATGTCTACTTTTTTAATTTTAAAGTTTTTAAATTTTTTACATTAAAAACTTATATGATTGAATTTTAATTAATTTCTTCTACATTAGTTCCTGCTTCTTCAATTTTTGTTTTTTCTTCAAACATATTTTGCCTTTCACCATCAGAAAATAAAATTACAACTAAAAATATAATCGCAAAAATCGCAATAGTAATGTTAGAAATTCCATTTGTATCTTTAATAGAAAAGAAAAGATTCTTCTTCATAAAAAACGCTACATAATTAGGCACGGTATTCAATAAGCCAAAAAATATTGCTAAATAACCAGAAGAAACAGCGATTCTATAACCTGACTTAATTTCACAATTAAATAATAACCTGCAAGCACCATACAAAAATAACGTACCAAAAGAAATAGCAAGTATAGTATAAGCATTGTCTCTAATAGTTGCAATTGTATTAGTACTCTTAAAAAAGAGTATTCCCCTAATAAATAAACTAACAGTAAACATTATAGATACTAAATAATTATTATTTATTGGCGCTTCACTCAAAACTTTAATAGAAATAGTTGATGTCATCCAACCAGAAATAAACGTAAACAAAGCTAAAATTATTTTCATAACTGAATTGGGTGTCATGGATAT
>CAYPLT010000145.1:0-1745 GCA_964411695.1 uncultured Candidatus Soleaferrea sp. | reverse complement strand
CATGTTTGAGCAGGTTGTTCAAGGCGAGGGTAACTTCACGCTTGTCCCCGAGGAGGATAAAAGAGTGGCTTTCGAGTCCGCTGACTTTGCCTTTGCAGACCTTGGAGCTGACCATGACTGACCGCACTGTGCATGACAGCAGGGAGTACGAGCCTGTTATATACGCTCAATGGGTGCATCTCGGCCGGAGCACATTCGCCTGCAACCATTGTTGCGTTCGGTTTGAGAGTATGAGTCGTCGCTGCCCGTACTGCGGTGCTCACATGGCTATACCCGAGAAAGAATCGAGGTGAGAGAGAATCGACATCGAAATGATTAAGTACCCCACCGATGATGACTGGCTATTCTGCAAAGAGTGTACGCTCGTCACCGTTGGCAAAGACGCTAAGACTCCACCCGACCTCGTGTGGAAGCACAAGATACTTGAAGCACGACACAGCCCCATACGCACCTTGCAGTTTGCGTTCAGGCTCAACGGCATCCCGTACTGCGACAGCGTTCATCTCTGCCGACACGTACACGCCCAGCCTTTCGTTCAGAGCCAGCGCAATGACCGGCAGAGCAAGTACGACCGCCGCAAAGCGCCTCAAGACACGCCGGTCAATATGATTTGGTACATGAACGCTGAGGAGCTTATGACCATCGTGAGCAAGCGAACCTGTATTCAAGCTTCTGCCGAGACGAGAGCAATCGTTGGTCGAATCAAACGTTTGGTAGAAGCCAAGCTCCCTGAGTTCGTCGGCCTGCTTGAGCCCCCGTGCGTGTGGCAGAACGGCGTCTGCCACGAGATGTTCCCCTGCGGCAGGTACACCGGCGAGGATGGTTACATAGGAGGATAACGAATGAACGAAATTATAACAATCAGCGGAGTGAGCTGCTACGAAAAAGACGGCACGGCATACCTGAGCCTTGAGACCGTCGCCCGTGGGTTAGGGTTTACGGACATCAAAAACGGTGCCGAGTATATCAGGTGGGCGAGGGTAGACAATTACTTGCGAGAATTAGGTTTCGCCACTTGTGGCGAAAGACCGGAGTATATTCCCGAAAACATATTCTACCGTCTTGCAATGAAAGCGAAGAACGAAGCGGCTGAGAAGTTTCAGGCTAAGATAGCCGATGAGGTCATTCCGTCAATTCGCAAGTATGGTGGGTACATATCCGGTCAAGACGAGCTGTCCGACTCCGAGCTTCTCGCGAAAGCACTACTCGTAGCGCAGAGAAAGCTTGAGGAGCGAGACAAGAAAATTGAAGCTGACCGTCCAAAGGTGCTATTTGCTGATGCTGTAAGCGCCTCGGACTCAACCATACTCATCGGCGAGTTGGCCAAGCTTCTCACGCAGCACGGCATAAAGACAGGCCAGCGACGATTATTCCAGTGGATGCGGGATAACGGCTACCTCATACGTCGCGAGGGCACTGACTACAATATGCCCACCCAACGCGCTATGGAGTTGGGTCTGTTCTCCATTAAGGAGACAGCCGTTACCTGCCCTGACGGGCATATAAGAGTGACCAAAACTGTCCGCGTGACAGGCAAAGGCCAGCAGTATTTCATCAAAAAATTTTTGAACAAGTAAAAGGAGAATTGATTATGAGTTTCAACAAGATTATTTCCGACACCGGTTTGCGTCTCGGCCCTGTGCGTTTCAGCTACGCCAATGTGTTCCGTCCTCGCACCAACGATGACGGTACTCCCGGCAAGTACAGCCTCTGCGTCATCATCCCCAAGAGTGATACCGAAGCCT
>CAYPLT010000144.1:1381-1754 GCA_964411695.1 uncultured Candidatus Soleaferrea sp. | reverse complement strand
AAATATTAAAAAAAGTAAAGTTGAATATAATATTAGTTAAATAAAAATATAGGCTAAAGATCGAATATAATTTTAAAATAGTAGATTTTTGGTCTATTTGTTGTATGAAAAATCTGATTTAGCTGATAAAAAAACTTAAATCAGATTTCTATTTTTAATAAAAAATTTTAAAATGGTATTGACAAAATACAATATATAGGTTATAATTATTCTTAGTTAAAGATTTAAGAGGAACATCCCATGTTCTCACCTGCATGACTTAGTTGCTTGTTGTGGGTTCTAAAAATTAAGTTTTTAAGTTTTGTTCTAGAATTTTTTAAGAGGGGTGTTTTTGAATAGCATCTCTCTTTTTGTGTGCTTTTATTAAAAACAA
>CAYPLT010000144.1:0-1371 GCA_964411695.1 uncultured Candidatus Soleaferrea sp. | reverse complement strand
ATGATTATCAAAAGCTTTTTAGGTAGTATAAATTTACTTTTATTAAAAACAAAAATTGGGTTGCGTTTTAACTGAAAGGAGTGAAGAACTATTAATAAACAAAATATAATAGCAAATGACAACAATAGATCTAAAGAGGTTAGAGTAATAGATTCAGATGGATCTCAGCTAGGGTTGATGACGCTTAAAAAAGCTAGAGAAATAGCTACTTCTAAAAATTTAGATTTGGTGAATATTTCGCCAAAAGCTGATCCTCAAGTTTTTAAAATAATGGATTATGGAAAATATTGCTTTGAATTGGCTAAAAAAGAAAAAGAATATAGAAAAAATCAACGCTTGATTGAAATTAAAGAAATTAGATTATCTGTTAACATAGGTACACATGATTTTGAAACTAAAGTTAATCATGCAGTAAAGTTTTTAAAAAATGGTAACAGAATTAAAGTTTCTGTTAAATTTAAAGGTAGAGAAATGGTTCATCAACATCTAGGGTCAGAACTCATACAAAAATTCATAAAAGCTTGTGATGAATTTGGAAATCCTGAAAAAGCTCCAAAAATGGAAGGTAGAAATTTAATTTGTGTTATATTACCCAAGCCTATAAAATAATAAAGTTTCATTTAATATTATTTTTTGCTAAATTAACAAGAATTTTAAAATTAAAATCAATTTTATGGAGGAATGTAAGATGCCAAAGCTTAAATCTCACAGCGGAGCTAAAAAACGCTTTAAATTTACTAAAAGTGGTAAAATAAAAAAAGCATCTGCTAATAAATCTCACATCTTGAATAAAAAAACAACAAAACGTAAGAGAGCGTTAAGAAAGACAGATATTACAGATAAAACCAACGTTAAGGCAGTTAAAGCTATGTTGCCTTATGCTAGATAAATAAATGAGTAAATAAGAATAGGAGTGTTTTGTATATGGCTCGAGTAAAAGGGGCAATGATGACTCGTAAGAGAAGAAAAAAGGTTTTAAAATTAGCTAAAGGTTATTTTGGAGCTAAGAGTAAGTTATTTAAAACTGCTAAAGAAGCAGTTATGAAATCAGGACAGTATGCTTATATTGGTAGAAAGCAACGTAAACGTAATTTTAGATCTTTGTGGATTACACGTATTTCAGCAGCTTGTAAAATGAATGGTGTTAATTATTCAACATTTATTAATGGGTTAAAAAAAGCTAATATAGATCTTAACAGAAAAATGCTTTCTGAAATTGCAATCAGCGACCCACAAGGATTTAAAGATTTAGTAGAAAAAGCAAAAGCTGCTCTTTAATTTTTAATTTCATCAAAAAGTGGTGTAGTTAAATAAATGTTTGTTTATGCGTTCGTGGCTTTTTAGCTTCGAACGTTTTTTAGTTTTTATTTT
>CAYPLT010000143.1:0-1767 GCA_964411695.1 uncultured Candidatus Soleaferrea sp. | reverse complement strand
ACACTGACACTTGTGACTGTATCAACCGGGCTGTATCTTGCTTCTGGAAGCAGATCGGCAAAGGCAGAGGTGAAGCTGTCTGTTGCAGACACGATGAGTATACTGTAAACACGTTCTTTTAAACTCATGTGGCACCTCCTCCTTTTTTTCTGTAGTTTATATTATCTATTGCAATAAATTTCCAGTATAGCATCCGGAATATGTTTTTTGATAAAGTCACTGCATCGTGCTACTGCACAAGCAGATTTCAAATCTCCCGGTAATTGCTCAAATTTTGCAAGTGTATCTGCGTCTGCTTTATAAAGGTTAATATCAGCAGAAGCTTGTAGTTCCAGTTTGTTCTGAATTCCATACAAGCTAGCATATATCATTAATGCAAATGCCAGATAGGTATTAGCTGCAGGATCAGGAGAACGGAGTTCAGCACGTTTGTATTCTCCTACGGCGGCAGGAACTCTTACAAGTTGGGACCGGTTCTCACTGGACCAGGAAATATATCTCGGTGCCTTATTATTACCAAACCGCTGATAGGAACTTTCCAATGGATTCAAAAAAACTGTCATGTCGGAAACTTTAGCAAGGATACCGGCAATCATACAATCCATGTAATCTGTATTATCTGATGATTTCACTGACATATTGATATGAAAGCCATTTCCGGGTTTGTCAGCAAGTGGTTTTGGACTGAAATCAGCATATAGTCCGTTACGGCGTGCAACTGTTTTTACAACTGTCTGAAAGGTCATGGCATTGTCCGCGGCAGTAAGGGGACTGGAATAGCGAAAATCAATTTCATTTTGTCCCGGACCTTCTTCATGGTGTGAGCTTTCAGGACGTATGCCCATTTGCTCAAGAGTAAGACATACTTCACGCCTGATATTTTCGCCTCTGTCTTCTGGTGCAATATCCATATAACCGGCGTTATCATAAGGTTCTTTTGTCGGATTACCATTGTCGTCCAGCTTAAAAAGATAAAATTCCTGTTCTGCACCAAAGAAGAATTGGCAACCTGCTTTTTTTGCATCCTGAACAGCCTGCTTTAAAATGGAGCGTGAATCACACTCAAATATTCTTCCATCCGGATAAGAAATGGTACAGAACATGCGGACTACCCGGCCGTGTTCCGGTCTCCAAGGAAGAGGCATCAGGGTGTCTGCATCGGGATGAAGTAACAAGTCAGAATGTGTTTCATCACCGAATTCTTCAATGGCAGATGCATCAATGGCAATTCCATATTCAAAAGCACGAGAGAGTTCCTCAGGCATAATGGATATGTTCTTTTGTTTGCCAAATACATCACAAAAGGCAAGGCGGATGAATTTTACATCTTCCTCCTGTACATACTGCATAACCTCTTGTTTTGAATACTTCATAAGCCTACCTACTTTCTTTTAATTTGCTACATACATTTGTTTATAAGGATTTTTGCTGTCCGGTGTGATGACAGTGAAGGAAGTGGATAACATTTCATCCATATCGTATCCAAAGTCAGAGCAGTATTCGGACAAATAATCACGGATTTCAGCTATGTCTTCAATGGTTGCGGGTTTGGCTGTAACCTGTGCAGGAAATTTTATATTTCGGCAATCACCACGAAGATACATTTTTCCACCATGCATACCTGTGCAAGGAAAGTTACCGACAATATGACTCTCATCAGAACCTATGCCGAGCACAATGATAATGCCACCTGCCTGATATTCGCCTAAAAAGCTTCCGGCACAGCCACCGATAATCATGACATGGATTTTTTCTTTATATGCTTTC
>CAYPLT010000142.1:0-1883 GCA_964411695.1 uncultured Candidatus Soleaferrea sp. | reverse complement strand
AATGCTATTTATGATGGAACAAGTGCTATTATGCTTTCAGGAGAAACAGCTGCAGGTAAGTACCCTGTTCAGGTAGTCAAAACAATGGCTGCTATTGCAGAAAGGGCAGAAAGAGATATAGATTACCCAAAACGGTTTAGAGCATTAATGCTTGATAAATACCCAAGTGTTACAAATGCAATATCTCATGCATCAGTCACAACATCAATTGACCTTGGAGCTTCAGCAATTATTAATGTTACAAAATCTGGTGAAAGTGCAAGAATGATTTCAAGGTATAGGCCATTAGCGCCAATTATCGCTTGTTCTCCTCATGAAAAAGTTTGTAGACAGCTTAATATGTCTTGGGGTGTTTTACCAATTTTAGTTGAAGAAAAAACTAGTACAGATGATTTACTTGACCATGCAGTTGAATCAGCTCAAAAAGCAGGTTATGTTAAAAATGGAGATGTTGTAGTGGTTACAGCTGGTATACCTCTTGGCGTTTCAGGTACAACCAATCTTTTGAAAGTCCATACAGTAGGTCATATTTTAGTTTCTGGAGTTGGAGTTACACAAAAAGTATTTCATGGTAATTTATGTGTGTGTAGCAGTGAAGATGATGTACTTAGACGGTTTAAAGCAGGAGATATTTTGGTTATTAAAGAAACAAGCAATAATATTTTAGATATTATGAAATCAGCAGGAGGAATTATAACTGAAGTAGATGGGTTTGATTCACATGCAGCGATTGTTGGTTTAACTTTAGATATTCCTGTTATAGTTGGAGCTAAAAATGCTACAAAAATACTTAAAAATAATACTTATATTACTGTAGATGCAGTAAAAGGTTTGGTATGCAGATTTGATGATGATTGTGGATTTAATTTCTAATAAAATTTTTTAATTCATAAAAAAATTTTAAAAATATATTGTTTTTTGTTTGTATGTTGTGATATAATATTGTTAGAAATATTTTTACAATTATTTCCAAAATTAATTAAATATTATCTTATTGACTTATGATTTAATAGTAGATTAAATAATGAAATTTTAATTATTTGGGGTTAGAAAGGTGTTTTTTATAATGGCTATAAAAACTTTTATTACTTCTGGTAAAGGAGGAGTAGGCAAATCTACTATTACGGCATTGTTAGGAGTTGGGCTTACAAAGCTGAATAAAAGCGTACTAATAATTGAACTTGATATCGGGTTAAAATCTTTAGATGTAATTTTAGGGGTAGAAAATAAAATTTTATTTGATTTAAAAGATATTTTGCTTGGTAGATGTAATATTGATAAAGCAATTTTGTCTTGTGAATATGCGCCAAATTTAAAGTTAATTACTGCACCATTAGATTGTTTTATGTCTTACAATAAAGAGAATTTAGCACAGATATTAAATGAACTAGATGATAAGTATGATTATATTTTAATCGACTCTCCAGCAGGATTAGGAACTAGTTTTAGAGAAGTTTTAAGTTTAATAGATAACGCGTTAATAGTAGTAACCCCAGATTTAATTTGTGTTAGAGATGCTTGCAGTGTTTCTCAAATTTTACTTGATTATGGAGTTCAAGATCAAAAATTAATTATTAATAAAGTTAAAAATAAATTTGCGAAATTAGAAATATTACCTGATTTGGATTATGTTATTGATCAAGTTGGCGTACAATTGATATCTGTAATATTAGAAGACATTGACGTTATGAAATTTACTTTGAAAGGGCTAATGTTACCTAAAGATAGTCAAGCAATGAAGTTCTTTGATAATTTAGCAAGAAGAATTTTGGGACAAGAAGTGCCTTTAATGGTTAAATAAATATTTGCTAAAAGCAAAAATATAAGCTCGGATATTTTAATAATTTAAAAAAATGATAAAAATAAAAATCAGTTTTCCAAAC
>CAYPLT010000141.1:650-1885 GCA_964411695.1 uncultured Candidatus Soleaferrea sp. | reverse complement strand
CCAGCTTGTAGGTGATACCCGCCAGGCTCCCGCCGAAGAAGTCCCGGTTGCGCACCTGGCCCGACTCGTCCGGCTGCCAGGTGGGTACGTCGCTCCAATCGTGGTGTACCACCCGATCGCCCACCATCCCGGCGGGGGAGGGCACCTCCAGGCGGCAGAAGCGGTCGGGGAAGATCTGATAGGTGATGCCCCGGCCAAACCAGGCGGGGGTATGGCGACTGTCATCATAAACCGTCAACTGCCAGCGGGCCGTGTCCGCCCCGCCGAAGCCCTCCGCCCCATACCAGCGCTGTATGCCGGGATAGGTGAAGCGAAAGACGTACCACAGCAGCTCCGGCTCCTCCGGAGCCGCCAGCTACAGCTGCCAGCTTCCGTCCGCCGCCGGGGCCATGGCCAGCGTCTCCTCCCGCCCGGCAAACTCATGCCGCAGCAGCAGATCACAGCTGGAAACGTTTTCAGTCCCAGAACAAACCCGCAGCATGACCTTGGTGCCGCACACCACGGCACCAAAGGGGGACTTGTACGCAGGGTCAAAGGGGTCATATATGGCAGGCATAGTGTTTCCTCAATTCAACAGGGTATTTTCTCCGATGATAACGGTTCCGATCTCCTCCCGGGAGAAATAGGAGTTGATGATGTCCACGGCAGTGGAGGCCAGGGCCGCGCCGGAGCCGCCCTTCTCGATGACCACCGCCACGGCGATCTGGGGATCGTCATAGGGGGCAAAGTCCACGAACACGCCGTTGTTGGTGTCCTTTTCGCCGATCTGGGCGGTACCGGTCTTGGCACCGGCGCTGACCACGCAGTTGGAGAAGTAGTAGGACAGGCTGCCGGTGGTCAGGTTCCTCATGCCCAGCTTCACCGCCTGCACGGTGCTCTCGCTCATCTCCACCACATTCAGCGGCTCCTTGTCATAGGCGTAGATCACCGAGGAGTTGTCGTAGGACTTCACGTTCTTCAGCAGGTGCGCCTCATAGTGCTCTCCGCCGCCCACCAGCGTGGCGATATAGTTGGCCAGCTGCAGGGGGGTGAACAGGTTGTAGCTCTGGCCGATGGCGGCGGTCAGCGTCTGGCCGTCGGTCCACTCCAGGCCGTTGCGCTCGGCGTACTCCGGGGAAGCCATGGCCCCCTTGGACTCCGCGCTGCCCGGCCCACCGATCTCGATGCCCGTGTATTCGCCCAGGCCGAACTGACTGGCATAATTTGCCAGCGTCTTGATACCCGTCAGCCGCCCC
>CAYPLT010000141.1:0-640 GCA_964411695.1 uncultured Candidatus Soleaferrea sp. | reverse complement strand
AAGAAGTAGTTGCAGGACACCGTGATGGCATCGCTGACATTGACGCGGCCATGGGTGCCGCCATACTGGTTGTAGATCCAGCAGCGGGGCTGGGGGGATTTGTAGTAGTCGTAGACGCCCCGATCCACAATGGTGGAGGAGGGGGTGATCACGCCGGACTCCATGGCCGCCACGGCGGTGCAGGGCTTGAAGGTGGAGCCAGGCGCATAGATGCCGCCGATGGCCCGGTTCAGCAGGGGAGTG
The DNA here is from genome assembly GCA_964411695.1 of uncultured Candidatus Soleaferrea sp. Classification (GTDB taxonomy): domain Bacteria; phylum Bacillota; class Clostridia; order Oscillospirales; family Ruminococcaceae; genus RGIG8779. The sequence continues at coordinate 397 of CAYPLT010000141.1, read as the reverse complement.
CCCTTGGTATCCGTCACCAGATCGGCGTAATCCTCGTCAAAGGTGGACAGGTCATAAGTGGGATAGCTGGCCATGGCAAGCACCTCGCCGCTGCCCACGCCCACCACCACCGCCGCACCGCCCCGGACGATGCCGTCCGCCTCGGTCATGGCACTGATGGTGGCCGCCAGGGATTCCTCCGTGTCCTCCTGCAGGTCGATGTCCTTGCCGCAGCGCATACATTTTCTTACATTTACTCCGCTTGAACGTAGTATCCGTTCCTGAAGCTTATTACTCATTGCAATCCTCCTTTACTCCGAGTGCTTCCGCTAAAATCTCAGTGAAATAAACGACGGGAAGCTGTGAACCGGAATTCTTTCTGAGATTGTAAAGACAAAGCGGACAGGCGGTAATGATC
>CAYPLT010000140.1:0-1888 GCA_964411695.1 uncultured Candidatus Soleaferrea sp. | reverse complement strand
TAATCCTTTATTTTCAAGTAACGTCATACATCCATAAGTCCTAAGTAAAAAATTAATCCACATTGGCAAAATAAACAGCATTAGTAATATATTTCTTACATTTGCTTTTTTTCTAGACAAAATAAAGGCTAGTGGGTAAGAAATTAATAATGTTATTAATGTTGAAATTATTGCCAACAATATAGAACGCCACAAAACAGAAGAATATTTACTTACTGCAAATAAATTTTCTATTGTAAATTTGCCAAATTCATCAGTAATACCAAAATAACAAATTAAACATAACGGACTAACAATAAAAATTAAAACCCAAGCAATATACAAAAATATTATAAATTTATATTTAGACTTCATTATTCTTCACCCATTTTTTTCATTATGTGTATATCTACAGGCTTAACATCAATCCCTACCAAAGAGCCCAGCTCTTCACATTGAGTAGAATGAACAATCCATTTATATCCACAAGAATCTATAATCATTTCGTAATGCACCCCTTTAAAAATTACAGATTCAACAATACCAGTAATTTTAGCAACTTCAGGGTCTGTAAATTTTATATCTTCTGGTCTAATTACCACATCAACTTGTTCATTATGCTCAAAGCCTTTATCAACACAAGTAAATTCATTACCTAAAAATTCTACCAAAAAATCTTCATACATAATTCCTTCTAAAATATTACTTTCACCAATAAAATCAGCAACAAATGCATTTTTAGGCTCATTATATATGTCAATAGGAGACCCTATTTGCTGTATGTTCCCATCTTTCATAACAATAACATCATCAGACATTGTTAAAGCTTCTTCTTGGTCATGAGTAACGTAGATGAAAGTTATTTCTAAATTTTGTTGTATTTTTTTTAATTCTATTTGCATTTCTTTTCTAAGTTTCAAATCTAAGGCTCCAAGAGGTTCATCCAACAATAAAACCTTAGGGTGGTTAACTAATGCCCTAGCTATAGCCACTCTTTGTTGTTGACCACCAGAAAGTCTATCTATGCTTCTGTGATTAAAACCTTTTAAATTTACCATCTCAAGCATATTATTAACTCTATAATTAATTTCTTTGTCTGATAATTTTTTAATTCTTAACCCAAAAGCCACATTTTCGAATACATTAAGATGCGGAAACAAAGCATACCGCTGAAAAACAGTATTAACATGCCTTTTGTAAGGTGGTGTATTAGTTATATCTTTATTATCAAAATAAACCTTTCCTCTGCACGGCGAGACAAACCCACCTATAATTCTTAAAGTCGTAGTTTTTCCACAACCAGATGGTCCAAGTAAAGTAACAAAATGTTTATCATAAACATCAAAGCTGATGTTATCTAATATGACGTCACCATTATATTCAAAAAATAAATTTTTTAATTTAATTATTGTATTGTCTTCCAATTATTCCCATCCCTTTATATGTTAATAATCTACCAATATAATTTTATAATTTTTTGCAGTTAAAATCAATAGTAAAATAAAATAAAAATGTTGTCAGATTAAAATTTTACCAGTATCACAAATTAATGCAATAAAATTAAATATTCATATGCAAAAATCACATCCTAAAATTTTTATATTAATATAAATCTAAAATTTCTTTTTTCATAAACTTAATAAACATAAAAAATATCTCCTGCTAACCTTAAATAGCAAGAGATATTTCTCAAAATTACCAATTCATAAAACATTTATTGTTTGCATAAATATTAATAAAGATTTTAGCATTAGAGTTAAATTTTAAAAAACAAAACCATTGCTTAAAGGAGTGAACACCAAATTGAAAGGCATTTTAGAAGAAAGAGCAATAATGCTTGGACAGTACATAGTCGACAATCAATGCACAGTTAGGGCAACCGCAAAAAAATTTAAAATTAGCAAATCTA
>CAYPLT010000139.1:0-1893 GCA_964411695.1 uncultured Candidatus Soleaferrea sp. | reverse complement strand
TCCAATAAAGTACGGACAATGTTGAAAAGCTACTGTATTACTTGTGGCTTATGCAGTTTTTTTTCTATATGACCTTATAATTATTTGCTTAAATACATCATTAAAAATGCCGAATATGACTGCATTGATAACTGTTTTATCTGCAAGTATTATTGATGAGTGTGTATTTAGTGATTTTGCGGTTACAACATTTATGCGAATTTTGCTGGTACTTACCATTGGAGTGACATTATTGGTATTATACCTATAGGCATATTATGTATTTTTTGTCTTTATTACTTAACACGAAAGAAAAATAAACGAGCAATAATTGAAATCTGGAATCAAAAATGGTCTAAGACAGAGATTACATAAATTTAATACAACAATATATAAAAGTGCCGAGATTCAATCTCGGCGCTTTAAGTTTGTAAGAACTTTTTATTTAAAATAGTTTAACCCCATAGCTGATTTTACATTATGTAAGGTGTCAGCGGCAACTTCTCTGGCTTTTTCACAGCCAGATTTTAAAATTTCATATATATAATCTATATTTTTTTCAAGCTCATGACGTTTATTTCTAATTGGTTCAAGTTCAGCTTGAATAACTTCATTTAGATATTGTTTAACTTTAATGTCGCCTAAACCGCCACGCTGATAGTGTTCTTGCAGTTCTTGTAATTTTTCACGGTCTTTACAAAAAGCATCTAAGTAAATGAATACAGAGTTGTTTTCTATAGAACCTGGGTCAGAAACTTTTATATGGTTAGGGTCTGTAAACATACTCATTATTTTAGATTTTATGACGTCAGCTTCGTCTGAGATGTAAATTGCATTATTTAATGTTTTGCTCATTTTATTTTTACCATCTATTCCAGGTAGCCTTTGACAAACATTATTATCAGAAAGAATGGCTGAGGGTTCAATTAAAGTTTCTCCGTATATATTGTTAAAGCTTCTTACAATTTCTCTTGTTTGCTCAATAAGTGGGAGCTGATCTTCACCAACCGGAACCAAATTTGCTTTAAAAGCTGTTATATCTGCGGCTTGACTTACTGGGTAAACTAAAAAACCGGCAGGTACGCTTTGACCAAAAGATTTATGTTTTAGTTCTTCTTTTATGGTTGGGTTACGTTGTAGCCTAGATATTGTTACAAGGTTTAAAAGGTACACAGTTAACTCTGTAAGTTCAGGAATTTGTGATTGAATGAAAATTACAGTCTTATCTGGGTCTAGCCCAACAGATAAGTAATCTAAGGCAACTTGTGTAACGCTATTGGTAATTTTTTGAGGGTCTGTTGCATGGTCTGTTAGAGCTTGTATGTCTGCTAAAAAAACAAATTGTTGGTAATTTTTATTTTCTTGTAGTTCTACCCTCTTTTTTAAAGATCCGACATAATGTCCAAGGTGTAATTTTCCTGTTGGGCGATCACCTGTTAATAATATTTTTTTATTTTCTAAATTTATCATAATTGTTGCTTCCTTTCTTAAAACATTAAAATTTTTTAAAATATATAGAAAATAGCTAACTAAAATAATTTAAATAATAGAAAATAGTTAACTAGAATCTTTCTTTGTTAAAGATAGCCACATATCTCTGTAGTAGGCAGCTTTTTCAAATTCAAAATTTTTAGCAGCTTGCTTCATGTTTTTTTCAAGCTGTTTAATTAATTTTTCTTCTTCTTTTTTGGTTAATTTTTTATTTTCTGTAAGTTTATTTTTTATATTTTTAGATGAAATTTCTAAAACTTCTCTAATTTCTTTAACAACAGTTTTAGGTGTAATGTTGTGTCTCTGATTATATGCTTCTTGTATTTCACGTCTTCGCTGAGTTTCTGTTATGGAGGTTTCCATTGCAGAAGTAACTTCATCAGCATACATAATAACTTGACCGTTAGCATTTCTAGCAGCTCT
>CAYPLT010000138.1:1684-1907 GCA_964411695.1 uncultured Candidatus Soleaferrea sp. | reverse complement strand
TCGCCTCCTTTTTATTTTGCCCCAATGTGCAGGACGCGCAAAGCGCCCTGCACACAGAAGTTTCCGTTGTTAAATTTTGGCGCTTTTCAAATCAGTGCCAATACTGCTCGATCTCATAAGTGTAAGTGACCGAGCTTGCGCGGTACGCCTCGATCGTCGTGACGATGCGTCCGCTGATCCCGGTGTTCGTGTTGCTTTCCAGACGGATCTTCGCGATGTCGCC
>CAYPLT010000138.1:1170-1674 GCA_964411695.1 uncultured Candidatus Soleaferrea sp. | reverse complement strand
ATCACGACATTCTCGCCGTTGACCGTAACACTGTAGGACACCTTCATCTGGATGCCGGAATCCTCATCCTCTTCGTTCGTGACCCAGACAAAGGCGCGGTCGCCGTCTGCGGTCACCAGATTGTAGTTATGGACTTTTCTCGGGCTGGCGGTATCGGTGAAGGTCGAACCGGCGCGCGACTGGATAGCGCTGTCGCCGGACTCGATGGTCACGACCGCGGAAATGCCATTGCCAAGGTCATAGACCGTGGTCTTCTTCACGCCGTTGTCCTGCGCGAACGCGCCGACGCACAGGGACAGGCTCATAACGAGAGCCATCATAAGGGAAATGATTTTCTTTATAATAAATGTACTACCTTTCTTTGAAATTTTCAATACGATTTGGCCATATTTAACAAATAGTTAACATAATATGCTAATACCGTACTGTGCCAGAGATCGTGATCGCTGTTGAGGAGTTGTTCTCCACAACGAGGATATATTTCCCCGTTTTGTTCACTACAAT
>CAYPLT010000138.1:0-1160 GCA_964411695.1 uncultured Candidatus Soleaferrea sp. | reverse complement strand
GAGACTGGAAACGAAGAATTATTGCATATTCCAAGAACATAATTTCCGCGCTTTCCCACTGCTATGTCTCCATCGTAACTTCCGTTTGTAACGTTAACATAAGTAAAATTCCCGCTTTCATCGATCAAGCCGATATCGACATCGGCATACTTCGGTGAAAAATAGGCAGTGATACTTACGCTATCGCCCCTCTCCAGAGAAAGCACTTCATTCCCCGCTACGATTTTTCCCGCAGCTACTGTCACTGAAAAAGTCTTGCTTGCGCGAGGCAATACAGTCTCCGTGCTTGCCTCTTCATTGACCGACTTCGCACTGACGCTCACAAGCGCACAGTTTCCAATCAGCAAGCAGGCCAGCAGTAGACATAGCGCTCTTCTATTTTTCAACTTGTTCACCCCCTCTCCTATTCATTTCTACAAGTCTCGCTCTGGCATCATGCAGTGTGCAAGATACTACTTACCATACCAATTCAAACGTTCCTGAAATGTCCGCTAAATCGATTTGCCTTGTCTGCACCACAGGCTGTTTAGACTTCTCGGTGTACCACCATGCCGTGCCCGCCGCGAGCAGCATCACCACAGCAAGCAGAATGCAAACCCATCGCCGTGGGCGGCACGTCTTTACAGGTTTTTTCCTCCGCAGGTGTTTCCTCCAAACACTCTTTACTTTCTTCGCCGCTTACCGTCCCATCTGTAACTAGCTTTCCCTTTTTAAGTGTCACACCATCCAGCAGCAGATAGTCCGCCGACACCTGGTAGAGCGCGCACATCGCGCGGAGGTTTTCGGGCGACGGCTCGGCCTGTCCGGTCTCCCAGCGCGAGACCGACTGCCGCGAGACCCCCAGCTGCTCCGCCAGCTCGTCCTGCGAAAAGCCGGATGCCTTTCGCAGCTCCGCCAGTTTTTCAAATCGCTTCATCTCTTCCATACCTCCAATCTGACATATTTTTCGATCAAAAGTAAACCACACCGACTGTACATTTTGCAATTTTTCTCGTCTCACCTCGCAACCTCCACTTTACATCTCGTCATATTCACCGATTCCACGTCTCTCATTCTGTTCAAAACGCCGATTTCCCCTTTCGCTTCACCGCGCTACCGTATCAGCTCCCATGATACACCCATTTCCCCCGTTTGCCTTTCGGTAAAGCCGCAAAAAGCGC
>CAYPLT010000137.1:0-1945 GCA_964411695.1 uncultured Candidatus Soleaferrea sp. | reverse complement strand
GTACCGACAGTAGAAGAATTAAAAAATGCTGATGGAAAAACAGAGGGAAATAAGATAGATCTAATAGGAACGGAAAAATTTTTTAAAGGGGAAAATTCAGAAGATAAAAGCGACCTTGTAGGATTTAAGCTGAAAAATATATATGAAAGTAAAGGGATGGCAATAAAAAAAGCAATACAGCCATTAGTAGATGCAATAAATAATAATGGTAGCAGTTTAATAACTAAGTATCAAAATATAGGTAAATTTGGCAGTGGTTCGAATGGCGAATGTACATGGGATGATATAGCAGGTAATGAAGGGGCTAATATAACAGAATTAGCTAATTTATTAAATGTAGCAATACAAGCAGGAGATAATTGTTATGCAATAAATCAAAATACGGACGTCAATAGTTGGTTAAATGCAGCGAAAGGTTTTAGAACAGAGTATAATAGTGCTAGTGATAATCAAGGTAAACTTTCAAACTTAGGAGTAGGGCTAAACCGGGCATATATGGCATGCGCTAAAAGCATAATACTGTTAGGTATAAATAAGGTTATGTTGAAGATGATTTTACAGCAAAAGGAAATAACTATTGGTATTTGGATAACAATAGTAAAAATAATTATTATTTTACTATGATCGATGGTTGGGCCGCTTGTGTACCTCAAGATATGAGAGGCATGGTTGACATACTAAACCAAGGTGATACAAAAGGTTTATTTGGTGATATAGCTGACTTACCGTTAGATGCTAAAGAAACGACTACAATTGAAGAAGGTTTACAAACATCAGATACATTTAAAGTGTATAATACAACTGACAGAAAATCTAAATTATATTTAGTGAATGATGAACAAAATCATAAAAAAATATTAACGTTTGAAATACCCTTAGACTTACCGGAATGCAAATCTGTTACAGAAGATGGAACAACAACAGTTAGAAAAATTGACTCATTTATGGTTTACATAGATGCAAAACATTCAATATTAGACAATGGTTATTTGGAAAGTAAATAGAACAATCAAACTTTTTGTGTGATTCAGAAAAATTTTAAAAAAATCTGTTGACAAAAAAATATAAGAATGATAATATAAAGATGTTTTAGTATAAAAAATAATAAAAAGCGAGCTTGATTTAAATTGAGCTCGTTTTTTTATGGCAAGATGAGGTGGTTAATTTATGCCGAGATTTTTTTCTGACCAAATTTTTAATGACATCATAACTATAACAGGGAATGATGCAAAACATATTTATAAAGTTTTAAGAATGAATATTGGTGATACGTTAACGGTTTGTGATTTACAAGGTTATGATTACAAATGCGTAATTAAAGACATGCATATTGATAAAATTACTTTAAAAATAGAACAAAAAACAATATCGTGTACTGACCCATCAATAAAAATAAGTTTGTTTCAAGGCTTCCCTAAAAGTGATAAATTTGATTTTATTACACAAAAATCTGTTGAAATAGGTGTTAGCCAAATTTACCCTGTTATTATGAAAAGATGTGTGCCAGTTATTGATGAAAAAAATAAAAATAAAAAAATTGAAAGATTTAATAGAATAGCATTTGAAGCTGCTAAGCAATCTAACCGTTCTAAATTGCCTATAGTTAATAATTTTATGTCTTACGTTGAGGCAATTAACCTGCTAAGCAAAGCAGATTTAGCGTTATTATTTTATGAAAATAGTAATGCATATTTAAAAAAAGTTTTAAATAATTTGCAAATCAAACCAGCCACAATTGGTGTTATGATTGGCCCAGAGGGTGGCTTTAGTGAAGATGAAATTGAACTTGCAAAACTAGCAGGAGTTAACATAGTTTCTTTAGGGTCAAGAATTTTAAGATGCGAGACGGCACCGATTTTTGCATTGTCTTCATTAATTTTTAATTTTGAATTATAAAGATTAATTTATAAATTTAGAAGATTTTTGTTGTAAGCTGTAGACAATA
>CAYPLT010000136.1:0-1946 GCA_964411695.1 uncultured Candidatus Soleaferrea sp. | reverse complement strand
ATTCCTAACCGCGCCACCGACTATAAAAGCCTCGAACCCGGCGTTATTCAATTTTTCTAAAAGTTCTAACGCAACAAGTTCCATAATAATAAAATCGCTTATATTTAAAGATTATTTACCAACGCAAAACTTTGCAAATATTTCGTTTATAACGTTTTCGTCTGCAGTTTCACCGCTAATTAAGCCTAAACTTACAAGTGCATCGCGAACATCGACGGTTATAATATCGAGCGGCATAACGCCTATTGCGTCGATTGCCTTTTTAAGAGATGCCAAAGCCTTCAAAAGCGCTTCATAATGTCTTCTTTCGACCAAATAATCGCCGTCGAAGTTCAAACTGTCAAGGCCCGCTTTATCGTAAATAGCGGATTTTAATTCCTCAACGCCCGCGCCCGTTTTTGCGGAAATTGCAAAATCGTAATTGTTGTATTTAATACTTCCGCAGTCTGCTTTATTGACCACGGTAATCAAATTTTTGTCCTTTACCAAATCAAAAACTTCTTTATCAACGTCGGAATACTCCGTGCTTGCGTCCAACATAAACACAACGACGTCCGCGCTATCAATCGCGCGTTTAGACCTTTCGATGCCGATTTTTTCCACTTTATTTTCGGAATCGCGAATACCGGCGGTATCTAAAAAATTAAACCTGACGCCACGGATTTCTACGCTTCCTTCGACTAAATCGCGAGTAGTACCTTCGATATCGGTAACGATAGCCTTATCGCAACATAAAATTGAATTGAGTAAAGAACTTTTCCCTACGTTCGGCTTCCCGACTAAAACTACTTGAACGCCGTTTTTAGCCTTACTCCCTGCGTTAAAGGTTTTTGAAAGACTCGTTAAACCGTCGGAAACGGACGTTAAACGCGATTTAACGTCGTCAAGTTCCGCTTGTTCGATATCTTCCTCAGGGTAATCTATATTCGCATCGATAAGCGCCAAAACGTAAGTCAAGTCGGACTGACACGCTTTAATGCGATTAAAAAGTTTTTCTTTGTACAGGTAGTAGCCTGCGTTAACTTCCGCCGTGCTTTCAGAATTAATCATGTCGATTAAACCTTCGCACGAAGAGAGCGAAAGCTTACCGTTTAAGAAAGCGCGCTTAGTAAACTCACCGCGCTCGGCGAGCCTTGCGCCGTGCTTTAAACAAGTTTCCAAAACACCGCGCGTAATCGCCTGCCCGCCGTGACAATGGAATTCAACCATGTCTTCACCCGTGTAGCTTTTAGGCGCTTTAAAGTAAACGCACATACCGAAATCTTTAAAAGTTCCGCAGTCGATCGTGCCGACGTACATTTTGTACGGCTCGAAATCATACACGGAAGTTTTAGAAATAAACATTTTATTTGCGATATCGAGCGGTGACTCTCCGCTGATTCTTATTATGGCAACACCGCTTGGTTGCATAGCCGTGGATATTGCCGCTATATTATCTTCTTTTATCACGTAAAACCCCTTCGTTAATTGTCTTTACGTTTATCGGAATAATCTTCAAAAACGTCGATATCTTCTTTATTTTTTTGTGTTTTTACGTCGTAATCCGAATACGGATCGACGCTTTTATCATCGGTTGCAAAGGGTTGCTGAGGATTATTAAATCCGCCACCCGATTGATTACCGTGATATGAATCGAAACGCATTTTTACGTACTGACTGTAGTTAAAACGCTTGTTCTTTCTGACGACGAAAACGAACACGCCGAAGAGCGGTTCGATAAAAATCGAAAGAAGCGAAAACGAAAGTTGGTTCTTTTTGCCGTAATACATAAAAAACGTCATTACTAAAAATACATCAGCAACGATATACACTAAGCCCGCAATCGTGCTTGAAAGTTGCAACACGACGTCAACCCAAACGTTGCCGTAAGATTCGGGCAAAGCGTCGATTACGCCCGTTTGAACCCACTCGATAATTTTATCAGAGTACATAAGTACGTTGTAAGT
>CAYPLT010000135.1:0-1953 GCA_964411695.1 uncultured Candidatus Soleaferrea sp. | reverse complement strand
GAAAAGAAATAGATATTTTGCAGGACCAGCTACGTTTGGTTGAAAATGGTGATATTGCATTTGAGTACACAATTCCAAGAATGGGTCACCGAATTGATGCGGTATGCATCATTCACGGCTTGATCTTTTTACTTGAATTCAAGGTCGGTGACAGTGAGTACAAAAAGTCAACCGCGGATCAGGTTATGGATTATGCTCTTGATTTAAAATACTTTCATGAACTGAGTAAAGATCGATATATCATTCCTATCAGTATTCCAACAGAAGCAGCTCCTGCTTATAATGAAGTCAGCTTCATGGAAGATAAAATTTCAAATGTGCTCAAATGTACGAAGAATAATATTGGATTAACTATCAACTCGGTACTCGCCTCTGTTCAGGATCAAGACTTATCTGTAGCGGATTGGATCAATTCCAGATATGCACCTACACCAACTATCATAGAAGCAGCACAGGCAATGTACCGCAATCACTCGGTGAGGGATGTCTCCCGGAATGATGCAGGTGCACAGAATTTGACGGCTACAACGGAAACAATCAATCAGATAATCGATGATTGCAAAAGAAACCATAAAAAGGCTATTTGCTTTGTAACTGGCGTTCCGGGCGCTGGAAAAACACTGGCTGGGTTAAATATAGCAAATGAACGTCACAATTTCGATGCAGATGAACATGCAGTTTTCCTTTCTGGAAATGGCCCTCTTGTGGATATTCTTCAAGCTGCATTAGCTAAGGATAGGTCAAGCCGCACGGGAATAACGATTGCAGCGGCAAAAAAAGAAACAAAAGCATTCATCCAAATTATTCATAGGTTCAGAGATGAAGCTCTTACAACGAACGAGCCTCCAGCCGAAAAAGTGGCTATTTTTGACGAAGCACAGCGTGCTTGGAATGAAGATAGCTTAACCGATTTTATGAAGCGAAAGAAAGGCGTAGATGCGTTTAACCAATCTGAACCTGAATTCCTAATCCGAATTATGGATCGGCATCAAGATTGGGCAGTAATTGTGTGTTTGGTTGGAGGAGGGCAGGAAATATATAATGGTGAAGCTGGAATTATTGCCTGGTTTAAAGCTTTGGAGAAGAATTTCAAAAATTGGCACATTTTTCTGTCAGATCAGATAACGGATGCTGAATATGTTGGAACATCTTCAATCGAGGCTCTGCTTAGCGGATGTTCTTATGACATCAGGCCTGCTTTACACCTTGGCGTTTCATTGCGTTCGTTCAGAAGTGAAAAGCTATCCGCGTTTGTAAAACTGCTCCTTGATAATAAGCCAGTTGCGGCTGCAAAGCTATATTCAGAACTGAGCTTGCATTATCCTATTGTGATAACTCGCAACTTTGAGAAAGCAAAGCAATGGGTTCAAAGCAAAGCCAGAGGAACCGAGCGATACGGATTGTTGGCAAGTTCTGAGGGGAAACGACTGCGCGGAATCGGCATATGGGTCCCCTCTGAGATTAATCATGTAGGGTGGTTTTTAAACCCCAAAAGCAATGTAGACTCATCATATTCTTTAGAAGTTGCCGCCTCTGAATTCAAAGTTCAAGGTCTTGAAATAGATTATAGTTTACTTGCATGGGATGCAGATCTTCGCCGATCGAATAAAGATTTTGACTTTTTTAAATTTAGAGGAACGCGTTGGAATCATATAAATAATGTGCAGCATCAAAAGTATTTAAAGAATGCATACCGCGTTCTGATGACAAGAGCACGGCAAGGTATGATAATATTTGTGCCGAGCGGCACAGATCCAGAAGATGATCCAACGAGGGCTTCTGATTATTATGATGATATCTACAAATACCTACGAAGTTGCGGAATTGAAGATCTCATGTAGTAGCAAAATTCATAAATTCATGACCGCGCCCCATTATACCCTTGATTTTGCGGGTATAATTGGGTATAATTCTGCATAGAATAGTATCTCACAGGAGGTGCGCTATGGAATT
>CAYPLT010000134.1:0-1975 GCA_964411695.1 uncultured Candidatus Soleaferrea sp. | reverse complement strand
CTTTATTTACACGATTCTCTAACCGAACTTGTTCTATTTTTTTAGCCGGCACGGTAGCTACTTTAAACAAATCTGCCAACGTAATTTTAGACAGTACCATAACTAAAATAAAAATTAAAATTAATGTTACTGCAACTGCACCACCAAATCCAAAAAACTTTAACAAAGGCCAAGCTAAAATAGCAGAAATTAATCCACCACCTACTCGCTCAACACCGTTATTAAAAGCAGAATAAACAAAATTAAATACGCTATCAACTTCTAAAATATCTGCCCCAAATAAAATTTGGTAAAACACCAATAAAAGTAAAAATAAAGAAAGACAAATGGCAAAAATGCTTTTAACACTTTTAGTCTCTTTACTGCCATCATACACGTAAGCCACATAAATTAAAATAACCGGCAAAATATAAGCACCATAGCTAAACAATCCAAACATAATACTTCGAAAAAATAACCAAATATTTTTTCCTGGTATTAATAACCAAGCCAACATTAATATTGCAACACCTAAAAATACAATTGATTTAACTCTTTTATTATCATTTTGTTTTTTAGAATATTTTTTTTTGCTATACATATTGCTTGCAGATGCATTACGACGAACAGGTATATTTTTTTTATTTGTTTTTTTTATATTACTCATTGATTTTTAAAAGACAACCCTTTCTATTTTATTATGTTAAATTTAACTAATATTTTTTTAATTAAATTCAAGCCTAAAAGATTAATTAACATTTCTGGGAACATATATGAAATATTGTAAATTATAGAAAACAGCATCACAGACAAAAAAGACTCAAACTTTTCAATTTTCAATGATGACCAAATTAACATTCCAGAAATTATATGCACTATACAACGTAACATCAAAACACATATTACACTAATGCTAAGGTTAAATTTAAAATTCATTAACATATAATAAAAAAAAGACACAAATCCAATTATTGAATAAGAAATTATATAATCTAATAATATTGAAGCCACAATAGACACAACATTTAGTCCTTGAAATTTTAAATTAGTTGTTATAAGATGCAGTAACCCATATACTCCTCCACATAAAGCACCCCATTTATAACCATATTTTAATGAAATAACCATTAATGGAACAAGACTAAATAACGTTACAGACCCTCCAAAATGGAAAAAAGATGAAAGTTCTATACGGCTTAATATAAGTGCTATAGACATTAATAAACCAGAAAAAGTTAATCGTTGCATCTGCATCATTAAAAAAACTCTCTTTTAAATAAAATACATGCTTATTATAGCACACAAACGTAAAAAAGTAAAGTAAAGTCACTTAAAATGTTCTTAATTAATACCGAGTCCGTGTCATTTTTCCCCTTAATAACATATTATAATAATGACTAAAAGTCAAATTTATGTAAGAAATTAATTTCTTGATTCAAAATAAAAAAGGAGTTGTAAAAAATGATAGATGAATTAACATCATATATTCCGCACTACAGCGCAAACAAAGAATCAATTGCTAACCTTAATAACAAATCATTAGCAATGGCTTATGTACCTCAACAAAATTGGCGAAATTTATATTCTCCAGAAGTAGCTTTAAACAGAGGAACACTATTTGCAGAATTAGATAAACCATTTATAGGTGAGGAGGCTGTTAATAATGAATGATAACCGACAGAAATTATTAAAAAAATTACAAATGTGTGACTTTATTTTGCTAGAAGCCAGTCTTTATTTAGATGCACACCCTAACAACTCTATGGCACTAGAATATTTTAATAAACACAACAATATGCGAAAAGAAATATTAGAAGAATATGTAGAAAAATATGGTCCAATATCCAAATCTAATTCAAAAAATCACAATACTTGGGAATGGGTTCAAAACCCATGGCCATGGGAAAATATGGAGGAATGTGAATAATGTGGAACTATGAAAAAAAATTACAATACCCTGTAAAAATAAAAAATCCGAATCCAGCTTTAGAAAAAG
>CAYPLT010000133.1:0-1987 GCA_964411695.1 uncultured Candidatus Soleaferrea sp. | reverse complement strand
AGCCGTAGTATGGGAGAAAAAGAGAAACAGACATCTTGTTGCTTTCTGGATTTACGGGATACTGACCGCCTATACCCAGTATTATGCGTGTGTCGCTGTTGTGGCGGTTTACCTTGCACTTTTTACCTTCCTTCTGATACAGAAGCAGAAGCGGTCTGCAGTAAGGATCGCACTTTGTGCAGGTGTGTCCGTTCTGGTATATCTTCCGTGGCTCCCGTCCTTTATCAGACAGGTTACGGCGGTAAGCAGCAATTATTGGATACAGCCTCTTACGTGGCGAAGCGTTTTCGGATGCATGAAGTTTGTATTTTTGCCGGTTTCGTATGCAGGGATAAAAAATTATATTTTAGCGGTTGTCATGATCGCAATTTTCGGTCTTTCCTTTTTATACTGCTGTTTTAAGAAAAGGGAAGCTGCATACCGGTATTTTTTGTTGTGCGGAATCTGGATCCCTGTTTTTACGGCATTGGTGGGATTTGTATGCTCTGCGCTCGACCGTCCGGTTTTTGTGTATCGATATCTGGTTACGTGTCTGGGATCCATGTGGCTGGTGGCAGCAAAGGTAATTACAGATACGTTTTCAAGAAATTGGGGGCTTTTACTTTTGCTCCCGTTTCTGATGGCAGGTCATTCCAATATGCAGGGCTTTTATGCGGAGGAGCAGAAAAAGCTGACGGAAATGGAAAAGACGCAGGAATTTATAGAGGACTTTCCGGAGGATGCTGTTGTGCTTTGCAATTTTAATCATGTGCAGGCAGTAACCTCGTGTTATCTTGGTGATGGCAATTTGATTTATCTGTACGGAGGTGAGCCGGAAGCACTGATCGCAGAGCTTCTTCCGAATTGTAAGGGACTGCCTGAAACAGAAGATTTACAGAAGCTGGTTAACGAGCAGGATGTTTATTTCTTTGGCAGCTTTAACAGCAGGGAGGAGCTGCTTGCACAATGGGAGCAGGACGGCATCATGCATACGGAGGAAGGTACATACCTTTTGGAGAGATACTATTTTAACGTTTATCGTTTGTATTCTTACTAAATGATCAAGTATGTGTGAAGCTTAAAAAATCACATTTCCGGGATCATTATGTAGTATGAGTTTTGTGATTGCCTGAAACGTTATGGCAGATAAGAGGATTCCAATGAAAAGAATGAAACAATTTTTCAACGAAAACAGAATATTTGGCCTGTTCTGGATCGGAATGGTGATCTATTACGGTTGTAGTATGTTTCTGATCAAGCCGTGGTATGATGAGCTGTATACATACTATTCCTTTATTTCAAGAGGACCAGTTTATGCGGCGATCCACTGGCCGGTGCCGAATAATCATGTGTTTTATTCGGTGCTTTCGGCATTTTTAGACTATCTGGGGAATCCGTATATCGGACTTCGGGGTGTTTCCTTTCTGGCAGCATGCGCAAATCTTATTCTGCTATACCTGCTTGCCTGCAGGCTGGTGAACCGGCAGCTTGCGGCGGGAGCGGTCTTTTTGTATGCCGCCATCTGGCAGGTCAATAATCTGTCCGTACAGGGAAGAGGATATACGTTGTCCATTACGTGTTATCTGATCAGTCTCCTTAGTCTTTATGTGATCTGTACGAAGGAGAGAGCGGAAAGAAAGTATTATATGGTATATGCGTGTAGTCTGACGGGAGGCTTGTATGCACTTATAAGCTCTACCTTCTGGGTGATCCCCGTATGTATTGCAGGCGGTATCGTATTGCTGTTTGCGAAAAAGTATAAAACGCTGCAGAAGCTGATCGTGGCTTCGGTGACGGCAGCCTGTATGACCATTTTTTTGTATGCGGTAATCTGGCTGGCGATCGGTTCCAATCTGCTTTCCAAGGATCCGTCCGGTATTTATTACGGGATCTATCAGGTCAATATTATTTTAAAGGCACCGTTTGAAGCATTGAGGACAGGTATGGATTATATGCTCGCAACTCCGTATATTCAAGGGGATGAGCGGAGCTATATCGTAGCAGAGCT
>CAYPLT010000132.1:0-1991 GCA_964411695.1 uncultured Candidatus Soleaferrea sp. | reverse complement strand
ACTGGGACAACTCCACATAGAATAGGGCTTTTATCTGCTCAAGAGGGCTATGGATTCGATGGGATATCAGTTGCTTTAGTAGGATGTTTGTCTCCGCTTGGTTGTATATTTGCTGGTCTTTTATTTGGTGCTTTAAAGTATGGTGGAGTAGCAATACAATCTATTATTGGGGCGCCAAGTGAAATTATCAGTATAATTATAGGAATTATTGTGTTTATGATAGCAATGTCACCGATTTTTGAAATATTATCTAATTTCATTACTAAGAGGCAAAGTGTAAAAGTTAAAAATTCATTTAAAAAGAAGGAGGGTTTAGAATGATTGGAATGATTTCTCTAATTATTGGTAACACATTAATGTTTGCGACTCCTCTTATATTTACAGCTTTAGGGGGTGTGATATCTGAAAAATCAGGTGTTACTAATATTGGTTTAGAAGGCATGATGACGATAGGTGCTTTTGCTGCAGCAGGAGTAACTGCTGCGACTAATTTACCATGGTTAGGTTTTTTTATTGCTGGAATTGCAGGTGCTTTGTTCGCTTTAATGCATGCTATAGCGTGTGTTTCTTTTAGGGCAGACCAAACAATTTCTGGTGTGGCTTTAAATAGCATTGGGTTAGGAACATCACTTTTTTTGTGTAGAAAATTTTTTAATGGTGCAACAACAACTCCTTCTTTATCAAGAAAAATACCTAAGTTATTTAACAGTGCCAATGCCAGCAACAACCAGATTATTCAAAATTTAAACGTAGATACAACAGTAATAGTAGCTTTGTTTCTTGCTTTTGTAATTTGGTTTGTGCTTTATAAAACTAAAATAGGGCTTAGAATAATTGCTGTAGGGGAACATCCAGCAGCAGTTGACACGCTTGGAGTTAATGTTTATAGTATAAGATATTTAACTGTTATTGCATCTGGAATTTTAGCGGGTTTTGGCGGAGCTGCTAAGTCAATAGCAATTTCTAATGGATTTTCACCTGTTGTTATAAGCGGATTGGGTTTTATGGCTTTGGCTGCGGTTATATTTGGTAAGTGGACTCCGCAAGGTGCTGTAGGCGCATGTTTGTTGTTTGGGTTTGCACAGTCTTTAGCTATTGTTATAGATAGTCTACATATTAGAATTTCGTCACAAATAATGGGAATGGTTCCTTATATATTGACTATTGTAGTATTGGTATTTTTTGTAGGTAAATCTGTTGCACCTACTTCTAACGGTGTGCCATATGAAAAAAGTTTCAGGTGATTTTTTGTTATTAATTTAGATAATGTAAAATTTTACTGTTTGGAAAGTTGGAATAATTTTTATTTTTTATTTTTTGACAAAATTACTTGACATTAAAAGTGAAATGTGTTATTATAATTGATATAAGAGTATTTTGGCCTCAGTTTAATTGATATTATGTTTTAAGGTTGATTATTTATGAAAAATAAAAGATTGATAACTGTAGTTTTATCTGTTAGTTTATTGTTGCAGGTTGTTTTTTTTGAAACAACTGCTTCTAAAAATCATTGTTCTTATGGTGAAAGTAACGCATTTTGTTTAGGTAGTTCGATTACTCAGTTGCCAATAGACAGTTATAGTGGTTTTGTTATAGATAAAGATAATAGTAATGAAGTAAGTAAGCAGATTAATGATAACGAAGAAGAACAAATGAAGTGGTTTGAAGACGTAATGACTTCAGATAAGCAGGGTTTGGGATTGGCTCAAGATACAGATATATCTTGGTATGATAATATATCTCCTCTAGATTCAGGATTGCATAATGTAGTAATTATTGATAAATCTAAAAATACACTTATATCTGCTTATGATATAGAACAGTTCCAGCCTAATAAAACAGTTAGACTAGATACTAAAAATGCTTCGTGGTTGTTTGTTTTAGGCGATAATTCTATAAAATCTAAATTACTTAATAATTTAGATTTATCAGTTTCGGTTATAAACTTAGAAGATAAAAAAGGAGTATCTAATATTAATGTTTCACATGAT
>CAYPLT010000131.1:0-2042 GCA_964411695.1 uncultured Candidatus Soleaferrea sp. | reverse complement strand
AAACCGGACGTTCTATTACAGCCGGAAGCAAAAATAGCCGAGGTCTCCGCTTTATTCGATATGTTCCATGCCACATAACTGACATTCATGTCATTCATCAGTTCAATCCACGCTAACGACTGGCCTTCATCAATCCCGCCATTTCCATCTGCGCCGCAAATTCCATATTCCGATACGATGACCGGAAGTCCTCTTTCGATTGCCGCTGCCATTCTGTTTCGAAGCTCTTCCTTATGATCTGCCGCATAAAAATGGAGCGCATACATCACATTATCATATTCCGTGATCGGATTACCTGCTGCCAGATCTACATCCTGTGACCATGTCGGAGTTCCGACAATGATCACCGCGTCAGGAGCATTCGCTCGGATAACAGGGATCACCTCAAGCGCATATGCCTTTACCTGCTCCCAGCTCACACCACCATTCGGTTCATTACAGATTTCGTAAATGACATGCTGCTTACCGGCAAACTCCTTTGACATCTCCTCAAAGAATTGCTTTGCTTCCTCTTTATATACATTGGGATCGCCCTCACCCAGCACATGCCAGTCTACGATCACATACATTCCCGCATTCTCTGCATACTGCACACCATCACGAATGAGCTGCTTCAGCTTCTCCTGATCTCCGCCCGTGCAATAGCCGCCATCCCCCGCGGAATACATAGCCAGACGCACCACATTGCAATTCCAGCTCCCGGACAGCTCCGTAAACAATTCCTGATTCACATACTGCGGGAACCATGACAGACCGTGTGTGCTAAGTCCCTTCAACTGAACCGGAGCTCCCGCTTCGTCAACAAGCTGCGTACCTTCAACATGCAGAGCTCCCGGCTCTTCCGCATCGTCTTTATTCCCCTTTTTCGTATCGTCAGTCTCAGAAGCTTCTGTTTGAACCTCCAAACGGTCCGCACCCTCTGCCGCATATTCTTCCTTTGGTATGCTTTCCTGCTTTGCCGTACCTCCGCATCCCGTTATACCGCATACGCAGGCAACTAACAATACTGCATATCGAAATTTGTCCTTCATTTCACAGGCATTCCCTTCTGTCGTAACTTCATCTTATTCCGTTTCAGGATCAAGTCCTCATTTTCATTCTACATTTTAGCATCCATTTTGCATACATACAAGAAGCCTGGAAGCCCAAATTTCAAAAAAAAATTCTAAATTTACGTTTCGCAGCTCACCAAAAAAGGAACCAACATATTCAGATCATGTCAGTCCCTCTTCACATTCCTGCCATTTTCTCCGGCTTTACACACTCCTGTGCTCCTAGAGCTCCTCATGGATGTGTGCATATTTTTCTTTCGTTGCCATTCCTCCACGCAGATGCCTCTCTGCTTTATTGACATCAAGCACCTTACGCGCTTCTTTCGCAAGCCCTGCATTGATATGCGGTAAGCGGTCGGTTACGTCTTTATGTACCGTCGATTTACTGATTCCAAATGCCTTGGCGGTCTGCCTCACGGTAGCATTGTTCTCAATAATATAGCCGGCAATAGCTGCGGTCCTCTCTTCAATATAATCCTTCAAAGGAAACCCCTCAGAACGCTTTTTTACATTGTATGAAACGTTTTGAGTGGTTATGACCCATTTTAAATACCTGATACCTTTTCCCTATTTCACACCTTGACAACCTGTGTTATACTTACTCTGTGTGTTTATCCGCCCGGTTCTCCCGATCGCAATGCTTCTCACCGGCGAAGGCACTACCGGACAGATACATGGAATATGTTGTAAAAGGCAGAAATTTATATGATCAAACGAAGATTTATCAGCGTCAGGGTGCTCACTCCGGGCATGGTCATTGACCAGTCCATCATTGACGGCACCGGACGTATCCTGATTAACCGTAAAACCGCATTAGACGAATTCATGATCAGTTCCTTGCAAAAAATGGGTATCGGAGGAATCTATATCCGCGAAGGGGAAGAAAGCGAGGAAGAAATCACCTATAATATCTCTCCCGAGGTTATGGAGAAGATCGAAAAGGTCAAGGTTCCCGATGTTGCCAAGGTCGAGCTGCAGGAAAGCGTAAAA
>CAYPLT010000130.1:1541-2186 GCA_964411695.1 uncultured Candidatus Soleaferrea sp. | reverse complement strand
CCTGCCAGCTACCACAATGCCGATGAGCTTATTTTTGTCGGCGGTATCTATCTGATCTTTGTTTTTGCCATCTTCGTCGGAGAATTTATCGGAAGAGAATATGGAGATGGCACCCTCCGTAACAAGCTTGTCTGCGGTCATACGCGCAGAAGCATTTATCTGTCCAAGCTGATCGTGTGCTCTGCGGCATGCCTGAGCATCCATCTGCTCTATATTCTTGTATCTGTGCTGATGGGAATCCTGCTTATTGACGGAACTACCCTGACGATCGGTCAGCTTCTGCTATCCACGCTTGCCGGAAGCTTTGCCATAATCGCCATTACCGCACTCATGCTATTCATCTCCATGATAATCCCTCACAAGGCCGCCGGATCCGTATGTTGTCTGCTGCTTGCACTGCTGATGATGTTTGGAAGTCTCACCATATACCAGCGGCTGCAGAGCGAAGAATATTATGATGCCTATACTTATACGGATGAAACTACCGGAGTAAGCGTTTTTGTGGACCGACAGCGCAATCCGTATTATCCGACAGGGATCAAACGGGAGCTTTATGAATTATTAAATGAATATCTCCCTTTTTCACAGCTTTATAGCATTTTGATAACGGAATCCGAATCCTATCCGTACGGAATCCGGATCGTT
>CAYPLT010000130.1:0-1531 GCA_964411695.1 uncultured Candidatus Soleaferrea sp. | reverse complement strand
ATGCTGCAGCAATTAAATCATTAGGAATATTTCCGGCATAATTATATTTAATAGGAAGGATCTGCATTAAATCAAAGGAGCAATTTAGCAAAAGCATGAACACAACTCTCTGTCTTACAGCACTATGCATTATCATGGGAGCAATCATTTTGATCCTATGCATCAGAGTTTTCCTTATGAAAAAGGCTGCCCGGGAAATCCGGCAGTCTTTTCAGGAAAAGCTGGATACCGATACCAACACACAGATCGACTTATCAAGCCGTGATAAGGATCTGTGTGCTTTGGCGGTCTCCATAAATACTTCGCTTGGCAGTCTGCGGTCGCAACAGCATCAGTACGAGCAGGGTAACCGGGAGCTGCGGAATGCCATTACCAACATTTCCCATGATCTGAGGACACCGCTCACTGCCATCTTTGGCTATCTGGAGCTTCTGGAAAAAGAACCTCTCCCCGAAACAGCCTCACAGCACCTTAAGATCATCCGCGAGCGGAGTGAAGTCCTCAAAAATCTGACAGAGGAATTATTCCTCTATTCCTTGCTGGAAGCAGATGAAAAAGAGCCCTCCCTGCAGGCGGTCAGCATCAATGAAGTACTGGAAGAAAGCATTGCTGCCTTTTATACATCACTGCAGGCGCATAAGATCACACCTGAGATCACCATGCCGGAAACCCCCGTGATACGGATGCTCGACCGCTCATACCTTTCTCGCATCTTTTCTAATTTACTGAACAATGCAATCAAATATAGCGACGGTGACCTCTCCATTATTCTTACCGCAAATGGAACCATCACCATCGCCAATTCTGCTTCTTCTTTAAGCCATATCGAAGTCGGAAGGCTGTTTGACCGCTTCTATACCGTAGAAGCCGCCCGCAACTCCACGGGACTCGGCCTGCCCATCGTCCGGATCCTTGCAGAACGGATGAACGGAACAATACAGGCTGCTTATGAAAATGGAAGACTTGTGATTTCTATTAAATTCACACAATGAAATCCCTATTTCAAAAATCTCTCTGGCAGTTCTACGCCGAATTCTACTGCGAGGTCTTTGAAATTCTGTGTCGTGATCGTCTGTAGCTTATGGGGTGACATAGACATCATCTTTACCAGGATTTCTGCAGACTTTTCTACGGTATGCATCAGACCGAAGGTCAGATCAAAATCCTTTCCCGAACAGAACATTCCATGATGTGCCCAGATGGCAACATCATACCGCTTCATCAACTCACTCGTTGCAACGGCAATCTCGCGTCCGCCCGGTACCATCCAGCCGACCACACCGATTCCATCCGGAAATACCACCGGACATTCCGTAGCCATTTCCCATAGTTCCCTTGTGAAAACTTCATCCTTCAACGGAAGAACAAAGGTTAATGCAATTACATTCGTGGTATGTGCGTGATAGATCACACGATGCTTTCCGTCTGATACTTTCTTCTTCACTTCATGATTCATCAGATGACTTGGTAATTCGCTTGTCGGCTTTCCACCATTCACTAAACCCCAGCAGATCCGGTAGTTTTCGCCCTT
>CAYPLT010000129.1:0-2218 GCA_964411695.1 uncultured Candidatus Soleaferrea sp. | reverse complement strand
ATATGTAAATTTATTAATTTTGATACCAGATATTATTTAAAAATTTTCGATAATCCAATTTAATTTTGTAATATAAAAAATGCTTGACAACATAAGAATTATAAGTTAAAATATAAATAAAGTTAGTTGATAAATATAATTAAATTTATTATGATTTTTGAAAAATATATGAGGAAACATTATGAAAAAGTACACAATTGCAGTTGCTGGTACTGGTTATGTAGGTTTGTCGCTTGCAGTCTTACTTGCACAAAATTATAAGGTTTTAGCTGTGGACATTGTACCAGAAAAAGTAAATTTGATAAATCAGCACAAATCACCGATTCAAGATGAGTATATTGAAAAATATCTTGAAGAAAAACAACTTAATTTGACTGCAACACTAGATGCTGAGATGGCGTATAAATCTGCTGATTTTGTAATTATTGCGGCACCAACTAATTATGATTCAGTTACTAAACATTTTGACACGACAGCTGTCGAATCAGTAGTCGAACTAGTTATTAAATATAATCATAATGCTGTTATTATTATAAAATCAACTGTGCCTGTTGGGTATACCAAAAGTCTAAGAGAAAAATATGACTGTGAAAATATTCTTTTTAGCCCAGAGTTTTTAAGAGAATCTAAAGCTTTATATGATAATTTATATCCTTCACGTATTATTGTTGGCACAGATTTGCAAAATGACAAATTAACCAAAGTAGCACACGAGTTTGCAACTATGTTGCAGGAATGTGCGATAAAAGAAAATATTGACACATTGTTTATGGGTTTTACAGAAGCTGAAGCTGTAAAGTTGTTTACCAATACATATTTAGCACTTCGAGTATCTTATTTCAACGAGCTTGACACATATGCTGAAATAAAGGGGTTAAATACCAAACAGATTATTAATGGTGTATGTCTAGATCCACGAATAGGTATGCATTATAACAATCCGAGCTTTGGCTATGGTGGATATTGCTTACCTAAAGACACCAAACAGCTTTTGGCGAATTATGCAGATGTTCCTCAGAACATGATGTCTGCAATTGTGGAAAGCAATAGGACGAGAAAAGACTTCATTGCAGACCAAATATTACGGATTGTTGGTTATTATGGTTATGGTGAAGAAAATGAGTGGAGTAAAGACTATGAAAAAAATGTAACCATCGGTGTATACAGATTAACTATGAAGAGTAACAGTGACAACTTCCGTCAGAGCTCAATTCAAGGTGTTATGAAGCGTATTAAAGCAAAAGGTGCAACTGTAGTCATCTATGAGCCAACGTTGGAAGATGGTGAGACATTCTTCGGTAGTATTGTAGTAAATGACCTTGAAAAATTTAAAAAAATGAGCAATGCTATAATTGCCAATAGATACAACAAATGTTTAGATGATGTTAAAAATAAGGTTTATACAAGAGATTTATTTGGAAAAGACTGAAAATAAAGTAAGTGTTTATTAATTAAATTTATCAAAATAAAAGATAATCTCTTTCATCTAAGTTATAAATTAATTTAAATGGAAGAGAGTTTTTTGTGTTAAGTTAAAAAAATCAAGAAATTGTCAAAGAAGTTTTGAAAAATATTTAAAAAATTATAATATATAAAATAAGTTTAAATACAATGATAAAATAAAACTTAAGTATACTAAAAATGTTTATTTTACTATTGCGTTAATAATGTTCATAATTACTTTTTTTGTTAGATGTTTGGGGGTATCTTACTATTTATTTGATGCATATGCGAATGTTTTCTCACCGACTATTGTCATAGCATCTATCTGCATATTTGCTGCTTTTAAAAAAATAAATATAAAAAGAGATTTATCATGGCTTTCTGGAAAGACTTATTATATTTACATATTTCATACTATGATTTATAGAATAGTATATGAGTTTATAGGTGATGTTCAAGGCAATTTAGAGTTAATTATGATTCCGATAATCGCTGTTATTACGTTCATCATATCACTTGGAGTATCAGTTATCTATGATAAGTATTGGAAATCAAAAAAACTTATGCAAAAGAATTGGTATTTTATGGAGATATGGAAAATAATCGAGTAGTTAGCACCACAGATGATACTGTAATTATTTAGAAATTAAGGGGAAATAAATAATGAATTGGATACACATAATCGGAATAATCATCGCTATTGTAGTAGCATTTTTCATTATCACTTATATCGTGGCTATGTTGAAAAAGGGGGATAGTGTTTATAAAAATGAAC
>CAYPLT010000128.1:0-2246 GCA_964411695.1 uncultured Candidatus Soleaferrea sp. | reverse complement strand
TCTTGTGCATTCTTTAGCCACTATACGACGTGCCACTTCTTTCTGAACCATAACCGTAATTGATTTAATTGGTAATTTAGATTTTAATAAATACATAATAATAGGCGAAGTAATATAATAAGGTAAATTTGCACAAACTATTACATCTTGATTTGATAATTTTTCTTCTATAACTTTATGTAAATCGGTTTTTAAAACGTCACCGTTAATGACTTCAACATTTTTATAATCACTTAATGTTTCACCAAGTAATGGAATTAATTTTTTGTCTACTTCTATAGCTACAACCTTATTAGCTTTTTTAGCCAATTCTACTGTTAAAACTCCAACGCCCGGTCCAATTTCTAAAATTCCACTTTTTTCATCAACACCGGCCATTTCAACCATTTTAGGGCAAACCCATTGGCTAACTAAAAAATTCTGCCCTAAAGATTTATTAAAATTACAATTATATTTATCAAACAGATATTTGATAGTTTTTATATTCCATAAATCCAAAAAATCACCCTTTAATTTTTTCTGTAATGTTTTGCACTATAAATTGTATTTTTTAATAGCATAGCTATAGTCATCGGACCAACTCCACCAGGCACAGGAGTTATATAACTTGCTATTTTTTCAACTTCTTCAAAATCCACATCTCCGCATAATTTACCATTTTCATCTCTGTTCATACCAACATCTATAACAACTGCGCCCGGCTTAACCATATCCGCTGTTATCAATTTCGCTTCCCCTACAGCAACTATTAAAATATCTGCATTTTTACAGTGTTCTTTTAAATTTTTAGTGTACTTATTGCAAACAGTAACAGTTGCATTTTGGTTAATTAAAAGCATTGCCATCGGTTTACCTACAATGTTGCTACTACCAACAACTACACAATTTTTACTAGTTATAGAAATATCTTGGCTAGATAAAATTTCCATTATTCCTTCTGGAGTACACGGAACAAAACCATTTTTACCAATCATTATTTTGCCAACATTAAATGGATGAAAAGCATCAACATCTTTAAACGGAGAAATAAGATCTATAATTTTATCTTCATCAATATACTTTGGTAGTGGCAGCTGAACTAACACTCCATCTATATTTTCTTTTTTATTAAGATCTTCAACTAGATTTAAAATTTGTTCTTCTGATGTATTTTCTGGCAATTCATATTTTTCAGAATAAATTCCTACTTCACTACAAGATTTCTGTTTGTTTCTAACATAAATTTTAGAAGCTTCATCGTTACCCACAAGCACAACCGCCAAACCAGGCACTACATTTTTAGATTTTAACAATTTTACTTCTTTAGAAAGTTCATGTTTAATTTTTATGGACAATTCTTTACCGTTAATAATTACTGCCAATTTTTAATCCTCCAAATCAGAAAATCTTTTTAAAAATTCATCTACAGAATCTATATTTACAGCAATTTTTTCTGTATTAGCTTCTTTAAATTTTACAAACTTATTAACTACAAAAATTAAAATAGAAACCACAACTAAAATTAACGAAATTAATTTTGAAACTTTAAAACTTCCAATCATTAAGCTATCTACTCTTAACCCTTCTATAAAAAATCTACCTATGCCATACCAAAAAAAGTAAAAAAGAGTCAAGTCTCCTGGGCAAATATTAAATGTTTGCTTATTTTCATTATTTATTTTATATTCTTGATTATATGCACATTTTTGGGTTAAAAATAAAATTATTAAAAACCCACATAAACACCAAAGTGATTCATATAAAAAACAAGGGTGTACACATGCTGTTGGGTCTACATCAATTCCTTTGGCATTTAATTGTGGTTTTATTTTAAATAAATATCTTTGTATTGAATTACTCGTCATTCCAAACAGTGAATCTGTATTACAACCAAAAGCTTCTATATTTACAAAATTTCCCCACCTGCCAATAGCCTGGCCTAAAAACAAACCTCCTACAACCAAATCAGTCACAGGCAACACCTTAATTTTTTGACTCTTACACATTAATACTCCAACTAAAAATGCGCCTATCATACCTCCATATATAGCTATGCCACCTTCCCATATTTTGAAAACATCTAACAAATTATGTTTATATACATCAAAATTAAAAATAACGTAATATACTCTTGCTCCCAATATGCCTCCAAAAATACTGTACACAATAATATCAACAACTGTTTCAACATCTACATTAAATTTTTTAGCCATAGATGCAACATAAACCATACCCAAAATAAACCCTAAAGTTATTAATATTCCATA
>CAYPLT010000127.1:0-2266 GCA_964411695.1 uncultured Candidatus Soleaferrea sp. | reverse complement strand
ATTCTCATGCCATCTGTGTTATAATATCTATAGCATGGATGGCATGAAACACTTATGGTATTTTGATGCTTTATTCACAGGGCGAAATATAGGTATCAGCAGGGTGCTGTGTTCCGGTAGATTACTTGAGCAGTTGAGTTGAGGAGAGCTGGGAAGAGCCGGGGAAAGCTGGGAACAGAGCTGATAGTTATATTTTCTGTTGGATGAAAGCAAAAGATATCTGGGGATTGCGGATGCAATATTTTCATGCCCTCCGTGTGTTAATAAACACATTGGAGGTATTTTTTTATGGAAAATAATGAAAAAAGGGCGACTATTGTATGCTACTATAATAATCAACAAATGTTTGACGAAATGATTGATTCTTTAGAAAAACAGTCCGAAAATGTTGACATAATTGCGATTGACAATTCTTCTAATAAATATAAATCATGTGCTGTAACTTTCAATTCTGTTATAAATCAAGTCCATACAAAGTATGTGATTTATTCCCATCAGGATATAATTTATAACTCAAGCGATAGTTTGTCACATATTCTTGATTATTTTGAGAAAATAGGCGAAGATGACATAGCTGGAGTAGCTGGTCGTAAATCTTCAACTAAAGAACGAATTGGTAATATTAAGCAGGGGAGAGAATGAAGAAGAGCAGTTAGCGGAAGTGTAAATGAAATAGAGAAGTGCGATACTGTAGATGAGTGTTTTTTTGGAGGCTATACCTCGTGCTTTCGTCGGCACCCATTTTCTGAAACGCTATGTGATGGATGGCATATGTATGCATTTGAAAGATGCTTAGCAGCACTTGAACGTGGAAATAATGTATTTGTTGTGGATGCGGATTTAACGCATTTGTCAGGTGGCAAGACAGATCATGCCTACAATGTTACCTTTTATAGGTTAAGCAAAAGATATAAGTCTACGGTTAAGTATTTGGCTACTACATGTGAGGGGGCACCAACGGTGGTTGGACTTAGAGAATTGTATTACATTAAACGCGAGCTACATGTAATAAAGAGAGATTTTATTAAAACAATAAGAACACTATAGTGGCAAAAAAATCCATTGCATGGAATTCAATCTTTAATATGGCTTATAAAGGCTTTACCCGTCTTTTCAACTATTAATAACAACATATATTGCAAGAGCATTATTAACAAACCATCAGAAGGTGGCATGAGATATGATGCGCCGGAAGTGAATGTGGATTGGGGAACGTTATTAAACGGAATAGAGTCGGTGTTATCTGAGAAGGACAAGATTGGGCCGACATTAACAGACTCAGACAATCAATTCAGGTACGAAGAAAATTGTTAAGAGGGAAGAAAATAAGATGAAGACTATTTTAGTAACAGGCGGAACAGGATTTATTGGTAAATGCTTATGCAAATTACTTTTGGCAGAAAGACCTGAATATAGAGTAATCAATGTAGATGTCTGCACTTATGCTACTAATTCCATCTACCAAGAAAAATAAAGAATCGCCAAGTAGGAGTGGTTTTTAATTTTTAGCTTAAGTGTAAAAAAACACCACCTGAGGTGGTGAAATAAAAATATTTAGATGCAAGAATTCCCTCCATATATTATAATATAAGCAGGTTGGGCGACCGCAAATATTATAATATAGAGGGAATGTCATGTCTGACAATCATAGTTTATCACATTCAAAATGGAATTGCAAGTATCATATAGTATTTGCACCTAAATACAGAAGAAGAGAAGTATATCATAAACGAGCATCAAAGAGTATATTTACCCGTTTACGGGTAGCAAGAATCAATAAGCAAGAAAGTAACCGCTTGAAAGTGGTTGCATGAAAAGTCAATGCACCTTCAGGCACGTGTCAGTAACATGCCCTTGAAGGGCTTGTGCATACCACCAGTTCAACTGGTGGTTTTTATTTGGTTTACTTCATTAACTGGTAATTTAATATAAAAAATTTTTTATTTATCTATTAATAAAATGATAAAAAGCTTTATACGTCATATAAATATCTGATTTAGAAACAACTTCAAAAGGCGAATGCATGGACAAAACGGGAACACCAATATCTAAAACCTCAACATCAAGGTTAGCTACATAATTTGCAATTGTACCGCCACCACCAACGTCAACTTTACCTAAACCACCCATCTGCCAAATAACTTTATTTTCATCTAAAATATTTATTACTTTAGCTAAAAATTTAGGAGAAGCATCAGAAGTGTCATATTTTCCGCGATGACCATTATATTTTGTTAAAGCAACACCAAAATTTAAAAACGCAGAA
>CAYPLT010000126.1:0-2300 GCA_964411695.1 uncultured Candidatus Soleaferrea sp. | reverse complement strand
CGGCTTGGTGGAGAAGTCCGGGGAGCTGCTCTCGGCGGGGTCCTACGCGGTGACGGTGGGCGCGGGCGGCGCGGGCGCAGTCCCCGTCCTGGCGCGGGACGGTGAGCGTCCGGGTTCTGACGGCGCGCCGACCGTGGTCTTGCGTGACGGCGCGCCGTGGGTCGAGGCGTTGGGCGGCGGCGGCGGCGGCGGCCAGGGCGGCGGCCGGACTGGCGGGTCGGGCGGCGGCAGCTCGCGGCGGTATGACGACGAGGCGGATGTCGCCGGCGGGACGAATGTCGTCGGTGGCGCGAGTGCGGCCGAACAGAAGGGCCACGCGGGCGGCGCGGGCGACGTCTATCTCTACGGCGGCGGCGGCGGCGGCGCGGGCGGCGCGGGCGCGGCGGCGTCGAGCGGCAGCCCGGTGGGCGGCGCGGGTCTGTCGAGCGACATCACGGGCGAGTCGCGGTACTACGCGGGCGGCGGCGGCGGCGGCTATGCGGCGAGCAGCGCGACGGCGGGCGGGGCGATTCCCGGCGGCAGCGGGGTCGGAGGTTCGGGCGGCTACGGCAAGGCGGACGGTTCGGCGGAGACGGCGGGCGCGTACGGCACGGGTTCTGGCGGCGGCGGCGCGGCGAACACTTCGGCGGCGGGCAAGGGCGGCGACGGCGTCGTCTACGTCCGAATCGCGGCAACGATGGAGGGCGCGTTCCAGAAGCCCGATCCGACGGTCGCCTACACGTATGACGGCAAGGCTCACTACTCGCTCAAGCCGAACAGCTTCTATACGGTCAGCGGCGCGAATGTCGCGACGAACGCCGGCACCTATGTCGCGACGGCGACGTTGCGTCCCGGCGTGACATGGCCGGACGGCTCGACGGATGTCGTTACGGTGACGATGACGATCGCGAAGTGTCCCGTTACATTCACGGGGCTGGCGCTCGCCGACTGGGAATTTGGTGCGGCGGTGTTGCCCGAACCGACGTGCACGGTTGATCCGAGTTGGGTCGAGCCAGCCTATTCCTACCAGAAGAAGACGGGGGCGTCGCCAGTGGATGACGGCTGGTCGGATGTGCGTCCGACGGATGCGGGCGACTACTGGGTGCGCGTCTCCGCGCCCGATACGGACAACTACGTCTTCACGTCTGTGACGGCTTCGTTTACGATTTCGCCGGTCGCCGTCACGCTGGGCGACTTCCGGCAGAAGGACTGGATGCTGGGAACGCCCGACGAGGCGACGCCGCGTCCCCTGCTTGACGTCAGTCCCGCGTGGACGGAAATCGACTTCATGTATGCCGTGTTTTCCGAGGGCGTGTCGGCGGCAGACGTGCCGGAAGACCAGTGGTCGTTTGACAAGCCGACGGCCATTGGCCATTACTGGGTGCGGGCGACGGCGCGGCCCGGCGGCAACTATCAGCCGACGCCGGCGTTTGTCTATGCCGACTTCCGGATCGTGAACGGCCTCGGCGACCGTTTTGTCGATTATGTCGAGATCACGAACCTCACCTACACGGGGTCGTCTCCGGCGGCGTTGACGAACTTCCCGTATCGGGTCACGCTGTCGGAGCGGGGGCTGCCGGGCTTCCTCTACGAGCGTGCGGGCACAGATGGCCAGTCCCTCGCCTTTACGGATGCGGACGGCAACGTGTTGCCCTATTCCTGTGGCACGCAGGACTGGAAGGTGGGTGGCGAGAGCGTTGTCTATGTGCGTCTGCCGCGCGTGACGTCCGAGCCGCAGCTTGTTCGTCTCTACTGGCTTCTGCGGCCGATGGCGACGGTGCCTGACCACAATCCGGACGACGTGTTTGCCGACTGGACGCTGGACGATGCCCATGCGCGGCAGGAGGAGATTGGCGCCGGCTTCGACCTTGTCGTGCGCAATGGCTACCGCGTCAATTTCTGGCGGCGGCTGCCGTCCCTCTCGAAGACGATGTGGAACGAGGGTGAGCCGTCTGCGGATTTGACAGACCCGATTCTCGCCGAAGGCACGTTTGTGCGCCGATTCCTGGATGCCACGACAGGAAGCGAGCTTTCGGAGATGCCGACGCGCGGCGGTGCTTACCGCGTCAGCTACGAACTGGTGGACCCGAACCTCGAATACGCGCCGCTTGAGTGCCACATTGACTTCTGCATCATGGGTTCGCAGAAGATGGACGACCTTCGGGGCGCGGCGTCATCCCTCACGCTTTCGGGGCGCGTCCTGCTCGCGAACGACGACACGGCGCCGGGCCATGCGGTGACGGATCAGGGATACTGGCAGACGGATTCGGATCGCCATTCCGTCTTCTGGACGCACGAAGGGGAGCATAACGTCTCGGCCT
>CAYPLT010000125.1:0-2301 GCA_964411695.1 uncultured Candidatus Soleaferrea sp. | reverse complement strand
TGAAAATAATATGTTTGTAGTAGAAATTCATATACCTATCGATTAAAAAACTAAAAACAGCTCTCAAGAACTATTGGTTATGTTTAATCTCCTTAGAGTACACACATGAAAAAATTGGTGTGCACTCTAAGGGGATTATTTTATATTCCTCAAATTTAAATTATTATTAAATTATGATAGTATGTTATCTATGGCATATCATTTGAGATATATTTTATAGAAAAATACTGCACTCACTTCTCAGTAAATGCAGCATTGTAAATATTTACGATTTTTTCATTTTTTCACTGTTTACTTGACAGGGAGTACATTGAAATGGTTATAATTCGAGTTGATTTTTGTTTCTTGTGAAACATCATTGTTTTCAGTAAACATTAATTACTAATTTTTATTAAATGAGCAATGCATGGAATAGATTCACCTTGCTTTACAGTTGTTGGGCTCATTAGTGCTCCTGTGGCTATAAAAAGTATTTTATTAATATTTTTTTTAATCAAGCTTTTTAAAATGTAAGAGCATAACACAGAAGCACAACAACCACAGCCAGATCCGCCAGAATGCACATCTTGAAGCTCTCTGTTGAAAATTAATTTACCACAATCAGAGTGGTTTTTAGAAATGTCTAGCCCATGCTTGCTTAGCAGTTCTAAAAGCATATCCGTCCCAACATAGCCTAAATCTCCAGTTAAAATCATGTCAAAATCAGTAGGGCTATCATTTGTGTCGTTAAAATAATTTAATATGGTACTTGCTGCTGCAGGTGCCATGGCAGCACCCATATTGTTTACATCTGTTACGCCAAGGTCTTCAATTGTGCCTATTGTTATTGCTTCTATATGAGGGTTATTTTGAATTTCATCACTGTATTTTGAAACAATTATTGCACCAGACCCGGTTACTGTCCATTGTGCAGTTGGCGTGCGTTGGCTACCATATTGCACAGGGAACCGGTATTGTTTTTCTGCTGAGCAAAAGTGAGATGAAGTAATAGCTACACATTTTTCAGCAATGTTAGATTCAATAAAAATTGAGGCCATACTTAGAGACTCTGCCATAGTCGAGCATGCTCCGTAAAGCCCCAAAAATGGAATTTTAAAATCTTTTACTCCATAGCTTGTACCAGTACATTGGTTTAATAGATCACCGGCAAATAAAAAATCTATATCTTCCGGCTTGAGTTTGGCTTTGTTAAGTGTGTGTTGCAAAACATCTTGTTGCATTTTACTTTCTGCTTGTTCCCAACTGCTTTGCCCGAACATTGGGTCTTGAGAAATTATGTCAAAATGACTAGCTAATGGACCTTCACCTTCTTTTTGAGACACTATAGAACTAAATGAAAAAATAGTCGGACGATTCTCAATTAGAATAGTACTCTTACCAATTTTTTTTGCCATAATAAAGATTTCTCCTTAAAGTATTACTTAAAGTAATTATAAAAATTGTTTCATATTATCGGTATTTTGTTCTTCTATTTCAACCAAGTCGTTGCATAAGTTACAAACATCTTGTGTGCAATCTTCAGCTTGGTTTATTTTTTTTGTAATGTCAATAATGCCCATAGTATTGCCGTTTATAATCATTTCAGCAATGTGAGAAGTAGAAGTGTTAGTCATTGTGTTAAAAGCAATGCCAGCTTTGCTACTAAGTTTGTCCATCATGCATTCCTTAGGGCTAGCGTTAAAGTTAGAAAGCATGTTACTTGCTTGGTTGGCAATGTTTTGGTATTGAGATAGTTGGTCTAATAATACGGATTGAAATTCTTGATTATCTATTTTAGGCAATATTTGTGCAATACTTTGGCTACCCATTTTTGCGTTTTGATACACATAATTTAATAATTCAATATTGGGATCTTGAGATTGTTTGGTTAGCATAATAAAACTCATTCCTTTCAAGTTGCTTTTATATAAGTTCAAAAATATTTTTTGAATTCAATCAGGTTAAACCTGATCTATTATCTATTATTCTAAATAATTTTTAATTTATGTGTGTTTATAATTAAAAATTATTGTCATTATAAAAAAACTGGGATAAGGCTAATATGTCCCACAAAATACCATGTGCCAGGTATTTGAGGGACATATTATAGAAATTGAGAGTAATCTGTTGTGTCATATCACTTGTTATTTTGATTATTTATTTTAGAAGCTTAATGTATAAATTTTAATAATTTTTTAGTTGCGTTGATTTTTTATCCGGTTTAACGCGCCTTTTTCTAAACGTGAAACTTGCGCTTGAGAGATTCCGATTTCTTGAGCTACTTCCATTTGCGTTTTGCCTTGAAAAAATCTAAGGTAAAGG
>CAYPLT010000124.1:0-2327 GCA_964411695.1 uncultured Candidatus Soleaferrea sp. | reverse complement strand
CCCGACCTGCTGATTACAAATCAGCTGCTCTACCAACTGAGCTACACCAGCAAATAAATCGCTTGTTGGTTGGGGCGACAGGATTTGAACCTGCGGCATCTTGGTCCCAAACCAAGCACTCTACCAAACTGAGCTACGCCTCGAAAATCTATTAAAACCTCAATACAATTATTATTATACAACATAATTTTATGGTTGTCAATACCAAAATCAAAAAAAATTAAAAAATTTTAAAATTTTTTTGAGCACTTATTTTCAAGTTTTAAATATAGTGACATTACAATTTGTTGAGTTTGTAAAAGCTTAGTTATAAAAAAATCTTCAACAACATAATATTTAGAAAAGCCGAATTTATAAATAAAGGATTTGATATAATGTTATTTGTTTTTTATGGAATCATGGTTTTGTGTGTAATCTTTTTTTCTGTTAAATGTGCGTATTATTTAGACTTAATAGAAGCTAAAACAAATTTGTCAGGTGTATTTTTAAGTGGTGTTATTTTAGCGGGCATAACATCTCTACCGGAACTTGTAACTAGCATTTCTGCAATTTCTTTCTTTAATAGCCCAGAACTGGTGTTTGGCAATATCTTGGGTAGCAACATTTTTAATCTTTCAATTTTAGCGTCATTAATTATTGTGTTTTTTAAAGAGTTCTTAACCAATAAAGTCAAATTAGACCATCAAAAAACTTTGTATTTGATTATTGGTATTTATTCTTTAGTTTTTATTAAAATGCAATTTGAAATTAATTTTACAATAATGAATATTGATGTTATTTCTATATTAATATTTTTATTCTATACTATTTCTTTAAAATTTATTTCTGTTAATGATGAAGATGATGTAGATGATAACTTAGAACAATCAACAGAAGATGTAAAATCTCTTTTAATTAAATTCATATTTTTTAGCATGGGCTTAGTAATATCAAGCGTTATTATTACTTTTTTAACAGATGAAATTGCAAAAGTAACAAATATGGGAGAAACTTTAGCAGGCGCACTTTTGTTAGGCGTAGTTACATCAATACCAGAACTTGCAACTAGTATTACGCTTTGCAAATTGGGGAACTTTAACGGGGTTTTTGGTAACATCATAGGTAGTAATATTTTTAATTATATCATAATTAGCATAGGTGATGTTCTTTACAATAGCGGAAGTATTTATATTATTAATAATCAGAGTTATAAATTAGTTGTTTTTGGTTTTGTTGCAACGGCTTTGGTACTAATCATATTAAAATCTAAAGTTAAAGATGAAAACCAAACAGATGTCTCTTTAACCTCTAAGGTAACTTATATATTGTCTGCATTGTTTATTTTAGCAAGCTATGGTCTGTTTATTTTTTTGTAAGTTTAAAAATCTATAATTTTTTACCTTGTAAAGGTTGTATTTTTTAGTTTTTGGGTGTAAAATATATATTGTAATAATTAACTGAGTAATATATTAAATTTTAGTTGCTGAAATTTCATTATTTAGTTAATAAAATTCATTTTATAATATTTTAACATTATTCGGAGGTTTTTTTATGGGAATTAAAATAGGTATTAACGGATTTGGACGTATAGGTAGATTGGTTTTTAGAGCTGCTATGTTACAACCAGAACTATATGAAATTGTAGGTATTAATGACCCATTTGTTACAGTAGACTATATGGTTTATATGACTAAATATGATTCTGTTCACGGTAGATTTAATGGCGATGTTTGCGAAAAAGATGGCAAATTATGCGTTAATGGTCGCTGTGTTAATGTTTATGCAGAAATGAGCCCTGAGCAAATTCCTTGGAAAGATTGTGGTGCAGATTACGTTGTTGAATCAACTGGAGTTTTCACATCTACAGAAAAAGCATCCGCTCACCTTAAAGCTGGTGCTAAAAAGGTAGTTATTTCAGCGCCTGCTAAAGATGAAACACCAACATTTGTTTGTGGAGTTAACTTAGATAAATATACTAAAGAAATGAAGGTAGTTTCTAATGCTTCTTGCACAACAAACTGTTTGGCTCCATTGTCAAAAGTTATTAATGACAATTTTGGAATAGTTGAAGGTTTAATGACAACAGTT
This sequence comes from uncultured Candidatus Soleaferrea sp., assembly GCA_964411695.1. Classification (GTDB taxonomy): domain Bacteria; phylum Bacillota; class Clostridia; order Oscillospirales; family Ruminococcaceae; genus RGIG8779. The sequence continues at coordinate 260 of CAYPLT010000124.1, read as the reverse complement.
CATGCAGTCACAGCTACACAAAAAACTGTTGACGGTCCATCTAAAAAAGACTGGAGAGGTGGTAGAGCTTCTACAGGTAATATAATTCCATCTTCAACAGGTGCAGCAAAGGCTTGTGCTTTAGTAATACCAGATTTAAAAGGCAAATTAACAGGTATGGCATTTAGGGTTCCTACTTTAGATGTTTCTGTTGTAGATTTAACTGTTAGATTGAACAAAGCTGCTACTTATGAAGAAATTTGTGCTAAAGTTAAAGAAGC
>CAYPLT010000123.1:0-2423 GCA_964411695.1 uncultured Candidatus Soleaferrea sp. | reverse complement strand
TTTATTATCAAAATTTTGAAGCATAATGTTTATGACATTTTCAGGTTTGCTACCTATAATAAAATCATATGTGTCCGGGAATAAATAACCTTCAAGTTTAAACCTAACCATATCATCATCTTCAATCTTGGCTAAAGCTTTTGAAGTATACAAACAATTATCAACAGCATCTAAAAAATCTTGCTTACTTTTACAAACTTTTTTGTCTTTTAACAAACCAGCAATTTGGTTAACTGTTAAACCTTCCGGTATGGTTACTCTAATTACATCTGTTCTTTCCGTCATAGATTGGAAAATATGTATAATATCTTGGTAAGACATTTTAGAATTTAGGTTGTATTTTCCATTTCTATAAGTACTATCTGTATTTTTAATTTTAGAATAAATTCTAAATAAGGTAGGATACTTGATTATTTCATTTTCTTTTAATATTTTAGCAATTTTATATGTAGATGCACCTTTAGAAATAAAAACTTCTTTACTAACATCTTTACTCTTTAAACCCAAAATATCTTTTGCACCTTCTATAATACCAAAAGCTAAAAAAGTAGAAATTGATATAATAACTAAAATAAATATTGTTATTGACTTAATTTTTGTTTTGTTTTTATTTAACATAATTTATAATTCCCTTTTTCAATAATGAGTATATCCCTCGTCATTTAAAAATAGTTCAGTGCATCAACCACTTAGAATTTTAGTAAGCGATTACACCCACAATTAAAAAAATCATATGGACCTTAACACCTAATAAGCAGTTGGTGGACATTTTGTCGAAGTTATATTAATTACTCCATCATCTGTCACTATAATATCTACCGGTACATCATTATCGTCTTTCATTATGTCATCTGCAAGAGTCATAGAATAACATAAACCTATTTTTAAAATTTCAATATTTAAATCATATAAATATCTGTCATAATAACCTTTACCATAACCAAGTCTATAACCTTTTAAATCAAAGGCTATTCCCGGTACAAGCATCACTATATGTTTAGCAATAAAATTTTTATTAATACAATTTTTTAAATCAAATAAATTATTACTTTCCATAGGTTCTCTAATATTATACTTACCCACTATTAAATCTGAAAAATTATTTATAAAATAAAAATCCATTGTATACGTACTTGCATCTAAACATTTAGGCAATGCAACTTTTTTATTATTTTTTATCAAATTCAATAAAACTTCATCAATATTAACTTCTATATTGTTAGCCAAATAAGCCATTACAATCTTTGCATTTTGAAATTCTTTAATAGTAAAAAGATTCTCGATAATTTTTGGGTCTAAGTAATTTTTTTCTTCTGGAGAAATTTTATTTTTTAAATCTTTAAAATATTGCCTTTGTTGTGCTTTATTTTGAAACTTAATCATAATTTTATTTAAATAATTTATGCCACCAAATAATAACCATACTTTTATTTGAATTATATAATAAAATATGGTTTTAAATATTGGTGGCAAACATATTAATTAAATCTCCTGCATAAATTTTTCAAATGAATCTTCATCCCAAGGTGGGTCGATTTCTTTATTTTTAATTTTATTTTCTACTTCAGTTAATTTATTCATTATTTCTTCTGAAACCATTGTTTTAGTTTTTTCAGCTATAGAAACTGCATCATCTGCCATTCCTAAACACCTAGACTGTCCAGTTATCTCTTTAACAGCATTCACTTCTTTTATTTCTTTAGCTACATTAAAAACTACTTTGTCTATGTCTCTTGAAGTCCAAGATAACAAATTTTCAGGAGCTATGTCTTCGCTATATTCTACACCTATAAAGTATTTATTGTTTTCTATAGCTGAATCTTCTACTCCCTTTCCGCCTACGCCATTAAAGGCCGAAAAAATAATATCTACACCATTTTGATACATTTTGTTAGCCTTTTCTTTAGCAGTTTCTTCATCATAAAAACTACCTACATATTCAACATCGACAGTAATGTCTTTACCAAGTTCTTTTGCAGCAGCTGCAACACCTGCTCTAAAACCATATTCATAAGCGCCGATAATCCAGCTTCTCACACTGCCAATAACCCCAACTTTATTAGTTTCAGTTTTATATGCTGCCAAATACCCTTCTACAAATGCACCTTCTTGATCTTCAAATTCAATACAAAGAACATTTTGCGGAACTTTGTCAAACGTGTAATTTATCATAGCATAACATTCATCTGGATACATATTTGCCATAGTTCTTACATCATCTGCCATCTCAAAATTCATACAAAACAACATATCTAAAGCACATCTAGTAAAATATTATATATTTTTACGGTAGTCATCTTGTGAAAAAGATTCTAAATACTCTATATCAAAACCAAGTTCATCTCTAGCTCTTTGCATGCCTTTCCACGCTAATGCATTATCACCAACATCATTTATACCAGACAAATCTGTAACAAGAGCTA
>CAYPLT010000122.1:0-2483 GCA_964411695.1 uncultured Candidatus Soleaferrea sp. | reverse complement strand
AAAGAAATTGAAAAATCAGAATTAAATTTTTCTGAGGTTGTTACTTTAGCATCTATAGTTCAAAAAGAATCTACAAGTTTTGAGATTATGAAGACTGTTTCATCGGTTTTTTTTAATAGATTGAATAATAAAAGTAAATATCCTAAACTGCAATCAGATGTAACGATTTTATATGTTGAAGAGAGCATTAAGCCAAATTTGCAAATGAAAAATCAAAAAATGTATGATAGTTATAATACTTATGTTTGTAATGGTTTGCCGGTAGGTCCTATTTGTAACCCTGGATTAGATGCAATAAAAGCTGTATTTAACCCTGATATAACTGATTATAATTATTTTTTAACAGATGCAAATGACAATTATTATTGGGCTAAAACATTGCAAGAACATAATAATAATTTATATAAAGCTAGCAAAGTTGGTAAAGTGCAAGGAGTAGATACAGAATGAAGAAAAATGCGGTATCATAGTTTTATTTAATAAATGGAGGGAAATAAAATGGTTAAAAATAAAAAAATTTTTGTTAGTGTTATATTGTTAGTAATTATATGTTTGGGAGGAAGCATAGCTATAAGCTATCAAAAACATAATTATAAAATTGAGACACTTGAATCTAAAATAATTAAAACAGATAGACTGGTCTTAACAAAAACAAGTGATGAAGATTTTGATTGTTTAGCTGAATATTTGTTAAACAAAGATGTAACAAAAAATTTAGCTCTAAGTTTATCAGAAGGTTTTAGTAGCAAGGAAGAAGCTTTGTCTTTTTTGAAAAGTGAGAGTAGCGGACAAGAGTATAGTAAGGCTATTGAGTTTACTATAAAGCTAAAAGAAAAAAATAATTTACCAATTGGAAAATTTGACTTAATGCTTACAGATAATGATGATAAATATATGGTAGGTCTGGGATATTGGCTAGGAAAAGATTATCAAGGTAAAGGCTACGCAAGTGAAGCAGGATATAAAATAGGAAATATGGCATTTAAGGCCAAGAATGTTGAATCGCTATATGCTACATCATTTAAAGACAATTTACCATCGATTAAATTAGCAAAAAAAATATTTGATAATATTGAAGAGAATAGTAAAAATCAAGTATATAGATACGAAGATAATTTTGATGAATACAATCTCATAATGTTTACATTATCAAAAAAATCACGTACAGAATAATTTTAAATAAATAATTTGATTTTGATAAAGTTGATGACAAAATATAAGCATATTATATTAAAATACTATATAACTAAAAACCGAGAGAAATAATATCTCTCGGTTTTATTTGGAGAAAGGAATTAATTTAAGAAAATGAAAAATAAAACAGTGTTAATTACAGGTGCTTCCATGGGCATAGGTAAAGCCACAGCGGTTACTTTGTCAAAATATGGTATTAATGTTATTTTAAATTATTGTAACCATCGAAAAGAAGCAGAAGAAATAGCAAATCGAATTAATAAAAATGGACTGCAATCTGTCGCAATTCAAGCAGATGTTTCTAATAAAATTCAAGTTATAAATATGGTTAATCAAGCTTGTGAAATTTTTGGGAACATAGATGCTTTGGTGAATAATGCTGGCATTGCACAACAAAAACTATTTACAGATATATCAGAAGAAGAGTGGGACAAAATGTTTTCTATAAATGTAAAAGGAGCCTATAATTGTTGTCAAGCTGTTTTACCTAATATGATACATAACAAATTTGGTAAAATCATTAATGTATCCTCTATTTGGGGGTTAGTAGGTGCATCATGTGAGGTGCATTATTCTGCATCTAAAGCAGCTATAATTGGTTTTACCAAAGCTTTGGCTAAAGAAGTTGGTCCATCCGGAATACAAGTTAACTGTGTAGCTCCAGGTGTAATAGAAACAAACATGTTAGCTGATTTTTCTGATGAAGATTTAAAAAATTTATCTGATGAAACACCTTTATGTAAATTAGGCACGCCACAAGATGTTGCCAATGTAATAAAATTTTTAATTTCAGATGAGTCTGATTTTATAACAGGTCAAGTTATAAGCCCAAACGGTGGGTTTGTAATATAAATTTTATTTAATATATTCGTCGATTAATTGTATAGTTTTTTTTGCTGTTATGACTGTAAAACTTTGTAAAATAGTTAAAAATATAATGCCAAAAGAGATATATATATTTGTTTCAGGAACAAACATCATCAATATTATACCTACCAATCTACCAAAAGCTAAAAAATAAGATTTTAATACAAAAGACTCGGCTTTTAATTTATTAGATTCTTCGTTAATTTGAACGGAAAGACAAAATACACTTTGCGTAATATTCTGTATAAATATGGTAAAAAAAGCATTAATGCACGTTAAAATAATCAAGGTTGTTACATTAAGTTTGATTAGTAATAAAAAACTTGAAGCAAATAAACAAGAAACAGAAATAGTTAATAGTTTAACTTTGTTGTTTTGCTGAGGATTTTTATATAGAAGTTTACCTAAGACCCAGTTAGAAA
>CAYPLT010000121.1:0-2490 GCA_964411695.1 uncultured Candidatus Soleaferrea sp. | reverse complement strand
GTTTCTATAACAATAAAATCATCTTTTAAAGAAACAACCGTACCAATAATACCACCTATCGTAACAACTTCATCACCAACATCAATATTGGCTCTTAGCTCTTCCGTTTCTTTATCTTTCTTCTTTTGTGAACGAGTCATAAAAAAATAAATTAAAATCAAAATCGTGAACATAACCAACAACATAACATTTGGGTTAGAATCTTGCGCTACTGAAGCATTATTAGGTGTCGAAGCCACTGCTGCAACCATTAAACTATACATATTAATCATTTAACTTTTTACTCCAATCAATTATTTATTAATAATCTTAATAAATATCAAATTAAAAATACACTCAATATAATATATGTGATTTTAGTAAACTATTTATAAAAATCATATTTCATATAAATCTTTTATTTCTCCATAAGGGTAATAATGGTTCAAAATTTTTCGATAATTCCAATGTTCTTTTTCAGCATAAAATTTCGCACCATATTGACTCATACCGACTCCGTGACCATAACCATAAGACGTAAACATAAACTCTTTTGAATTAGGATCATATTTAACATTAAATTTAGGTGAACCAAGTTTTGTTAATACTTCTTCGCGTATTAATCTAGCAGTTATAGGCACATTTTTCTTTAGAATTTTTCTATAGTAACTGTCATAATCTCCAATCATCATATTACCATTATAACCAGCACTTGTAAAAGTTAAAACTTTAAACATATTATCAGGTTCAACGTTACTAATATCAATATTCCATTTTTCTTTAAATAAATCTATAATTTCATTTAATGTATATTTACATTCTTGTTTATATGTAGGCGAAAGATTGTCATACTTACTTTCCACCGTAGCAGTAGATTCTTGACCCCATATTTCAAAAGCATTATTAGTTTTTTCAGCCACTGAAGAACAATAAGGAGTGAAAGCAATCAATTTACTATTTTTGTCATTTTTATAAATAATAAAATTCACAACATCGTCAACCGCATTTTTTACTTTTTCTGATGGTTGTTTATATTTTATTCGTGGGTACTGTCCTTTTTGATTATTTCTTAGTATAAACGTATGAGTTGCTATAGCCTGGGCTTTAAGAGCATCAATTGGAAATTTTGCACCCATCTCCGTTTCAACACAACTGGCAACTACGTCTGAAGCTAACATACGCACAAGTTTACCATCAATATCAACAATTAAAGTTGGCAAATCATTATGCTCATCTAAATTTTGACTAACAGCACAGGTTGGCTCAACGTAAATCATGTTACCATTCGATGCAAAAGACGTATTGCTTAGAAAATAAAAAACACTGCCATTCAAAGCCCCAAAATATAAGCATAAACCTAATATTTTAATTCTAAAATTCATAGTTCTATCTTCCAAATTATAAAAATAGACATCTTAGTATGTTTAATAACTTAAACATCTTAAAACAGCGAGAGGAAATATCCCCTCACTGAAATACTATCTCTTAGAGAATTGTGGAGCTCTACGAGCAGCTTTAAGGCCATATTTTTTACGCTCTTTCATTCTAGAATCACGTGTTAATAAACCTTCTTTTTTAAGTATAGGTCTTACAAGCTCACTGTTAGACTGCAACAAAGCTCTTGATATACCATGTCTTATAGCTCCTGCTTGCCCAGAAACTCCTCCTCCATCAACTCTAACAACAATATCAAAACTACCTAATGTATTAGTTAACTCTAGAGGTTGTCTTACTATTAATTTTAAAGTTTCTAAACCGAAATAATCATCTATTGAACGACCATTTATAGTAATATTACCTGTACCTGGGTACATTCTAACTCTAGCTACAGAGCTCTTACGTCTACCAGTACCATACAAATGAGGCTTTTGCTCAAACATATTTCAAAATCTCCTTTCACAAAAATTATATTGTCAATACTTCTGGTTGTTGAGCTTGGTGATTATGATTTTCACCTTTATAAATTCTTACTCTAGTTAAAGCTTTCCTACCAATAGTTGTATCTGGAATCATACCTTTAACAGCTAACATTATAGCCTTTTCTGGGTTATTGCTCAGTAAAGTTTTATATTGGATTTCTTTTAATCCACCTACCCAGCCTGTATGATATCTATAATATTTTTTTTCTAATTTTTTACCTGTTAATTTTACTTTATCTGCATTAATTATAATAACATGATCCCCACAATCTACATGAGGTGTAAATATTGGTTTGTTCTTACCTCTTAAAATATTAGCAGTAACTGCAGCAAGACGACCCAAAGATTTACCTGTTGCATCTATAACAAACCATTTCCTGACTATATCAGCCGGCTTAGCCATGTAAGTTGACATAATCTTTATCTCCTCTCTGCTATATTCATAGCTATAAATAAACTTTATAATAAAATAAAGTGTTATAAAATCAATAAAAAATATCTAACTTACAAAACTTATTTAAGGGGGTAAATAATGATATAAATTAGAATTTAATTTTACCTTTAATATTATAATCGATAAAAATATGTTTGT
>CAYPLT010000120.1:0-2586 GCA_964411695.1 uncultured Candidatus Soleaferrea sp. | reverse complement strand
CATCGTTTCCCGCCAGATAAAGCTGGACATTTCGGGATTCGGCTCGTCATGGAGCAGACGATACAGCGGGTGAGTTACAGATTTCTGACTGCCGTTTTCAGTCACTTCGTACACACCCACCGGCAGGCTGGCAATGGTTTCAGCGATGATGCGCACACAGGCGTATACTGTGGACACCTGCACGGCGTTTCTCGGGTTGACCGACTTGCCGGTAGTAGACGAGCCGATGTAGAAGGTCGGCGCAGCAGATACTGCGTCACGGGGCTTGTCCCGTGCGCGGAACAGGCCGATAAAAGGATTTTTCATTCGGAATTCCTCCATATATTACAGGCCGCTGCCTGTCTTATGATCATGGCAGTCCTTGCAAAGGGGTTGCCAGTTTGCCTGATCCCAGAACAGTTTCTGATCGCCACGGTGTGGGATGATATGATCGACCACCGTTGCAGGCATCAGTTTGCCATTTTTCATACACTTCGCGCACAGCGGATGCTTTTCCAGAAAGTGTTTTCGGGCTTTGCGCCAGCGGGAATCATACCCGCGTGAATCCGCGCCGCCGCGCATGCGCTCAGCAGAAAATTGAATGTGTTTGGAACAATAAACGCCCTTGTCGCATAGATTCGGACATCCCGGATAGCGACAGGGGCGGCTTGGTGCTTTGGGCATTCGTATCACCTCACCAGTTAAGGGTCAGCAGGCCGCGATCATCGTAGACGCTGCCGCCGTTCAGGTTGCGCTGTGCCCGATCAAGTGCCATGACGAGGGCAACTACGCCGTCAATCTTCTCGGTTGATTTCTCCTTGTCGGGCTTGATGTTCCCGGCGGGGTCTGTACGGACATACACATTATCCATGCACCAACGCAGAATGGGATGCCCGTCATGGCGCAGGGACTGTTCCAGCACCAGACGCATCAGGTCTTTGGTCGGGTTGCTCATGTCCTTGAACCCCTGTCCAAAGGGCACCATGGTAAACCCATCGTTCTGCAACGCCTGTACCATCATGCTGGCATTCCATCTATCCACCGCAATTTCTCGGATATTGAACATGCGCCCGAGGTTGACGATGAACTGCTCAATAAAGCCGTAATGCACCACATCGCCCTCGGTGGTCAGGATGATGTTCTGCCGCTGCCATACATCATAGGACACATGGTCGCGGCGCACACGCAGCGGGATGGTGTCCTCCGGGAGCCAGAAGAAAGCCAGCGTCCGATACAGAGGATCGCGCTCGGTCGGTGGGAACACCAGCACAAAGGCCGTCAGGTCGCTGGTGGATGACAAGTCCAGCCCGCCGTAGCATGGACGGCCTCGCAGGTCGTCCATGGTGTAGTCGTCCCGGCAGGCGTCCCACTTGTTCATGGGCATCCAGCGCACGGCAGTATTTGTCCATTGACACAGGTGAAACTGTCGGAACTGGATTTCCTCGGCTGGGTTTTCCTTCGCCGATTCGCATCGCTGCTGATAATACTCCACATCCACCGTACGCCCCATGGAGGGATTCGCCATCGCCCAGACCTTCGGGTCTGTCCAGTCCGCATCATCCGGGGCTGAATACAGCACTGGATAGAAGGTGCTGTCATGCTTGCGGCCTGCCAAGATATCGGCGGCTTTGGCGTGCTGCTCATAGCAGATGCTTGTGCGGTCGTTACCTGCTGTGGTGATGACGAAGTTGAGCGGCTGCTTTCGCGCTGCGCCTGAGCCTTTCGTCATAACGTCAAAGAGCTTCCGGTTCGGCTGACCGAGAAGCTCGTCAAAGATGCAGGCGTGGACGTTGTAGCCATACTTGCTGGCCACGTCCGAGGAGAGCGCCTGATAGATGCTGCGGGTGGGCATATATACCAGCCGTTTTTGCGATTCGACGATTTTGATACGCTTCATCAGCAGCTCGGACTGCAGCACCATATCCTTGGCAACATCAAAAACAATGCTGGCCTGTGCACGGTCGTTCGCACAGCCGTAGATTTCCGCGCCTTCCTCGTTGTCGGCACAGAGCATATACAACGCAACCGCAGCAGCCAGCTCACTTTTTCCGTTTTTCTTTCCAATTTCAATGTAAGCAGTATTGAACTGCCGGTAACCGTTCTCTTTGATCACACCGAACAGGTCGCGGATGATCTGTTCCTGCCAAGGAAACAGGTAGAAGGGCTTTCCTGACCATACGCCCTTTGTATGCTTGAGCGACTGGATAAACAATACCGCACGGTCTGCACGGTTCTTATCATAATGGGAAGTCGGCAGCATGAAGGGCGTCGGCTTATATTGGTATTTTTCAGTTTTCTTCATCTGCGATTTCTTCCTCAACAACAATCACATCGTCCAGGCTGGTGGAGGTCAGTATCTGCTCCATGGGGTCGAGTTCCTTTTTCGTTTTCTCCACCGTCAGGGCATTGGCGATGATCGCTGTTCTGTTTGCGGGGGTCAGGCCAAACTCCGCTGCCAGCGATTTCACCTCGGCGAATGCGGCTCGGGCGATGGCGATGTATGGATTCGGCCTGATGCGGTCGCCGTCGCGGTAAACCATGCCCAGCTTGCTGACCTCCTGCTCCGCTTCCTTCCACCGGGCGTATGCCTGACAGTAACCAGCGAAG
>CAYPLT010000119.1:0-2599 GCA_964411695.1 uncultured Candidatus Soleaferrea sp. | reverse complement strand
AAATAATTATTTAGAAATTTGAAAGGCGGTAATGTTTTGTCTAACAATAATAATGTAGTATATTCAATCAATGGACCTGTTGTAACTGTTAAAAACACTAAAGATTTTTTAATGTTAGAAATGGTGCATGTAGGCAATAAAAAATTAATAGGAGAAGTTATTGCCATAAATGAAGAATTCACAACCATACAGGTTTATGAAACAACAACAGGGTTAAAACCAGGTGAACCTGTAGTAGGCACTGGCGACAATATGTGTGTTTTACTTGGTCCTGGTATAATTTCTAACATATTTGACGGAATAGAACGACCTCTTAAAAAAATTGCATCAGAATCTGGAGTATTTATTAGCGAAGGGTGTAATGTAGATTACTTGGATATGGAAAAATTATGGGATATAACAGTAACAGCCAAACTTGGTGAAATAATAAAACCCGGTTATTGCTATGCTACATGTCAAGAAACACCTTTAATTGAACACAGATGTTTACTTTCTCCTAATTCCAAAGAAGGTGAGGTCATATTTGTAGCTGAGGACGGTAAATACACATTAAATGATGTTGTTGTTAAACTTAAAACTAGTAGTGGCGAAATTATAGATCTTAATTTATATCAAAAATGGCCTATTAGAGTACCAAGACCTGTATCCAAAAGGTTACCGTTAACTAAACCATTAATAACAGGTCAAAGAGTTATAGATTCTATGTTTCCTATAGCTAAAGGTGGCACTGGTGCCATACCAGGTGGCTTTGGTACAGGTAAAACTATGACTCAACATCAACTTGCTAAATGGTGCGATGCTGACATTATTGTTTATATTGGTTGTGGCGAACGTGGAAATGAAATGACTCAAGTGCTTGAAGAATTTTCCGAATTAATAGACCCCAAATCAGGTTCTCCTCTAACAGATCGTACTGTTCTTATAGCTAACACTTCTAACATGCCTGTTGCAGCTAGAGAAGCTTCTATTTACACAGGTATTACGCTTGCTGAATATTACAGAGATATGGGATATCATGTAGCTATGATGGCTGATTCCACATCTAGATGGGCCGAAGCTCTTAGAGAAATTTCAGGAAGACTTGAAGAAATGCCTGCAGAAGAAGGCTACCCTGCTTACCTACCATCAAGATTATCTCAATTTTACGAAAGAGCTGGTTACATGATGAACTTAAACGGTGAAGAAGGTTCAATTTCAATTATAGGTGCAGTTTCTCCACAAGGTGCAGATTTTTCTGAACCTGTAACACAGAATACTAAAAGATTTGTTAGATGTTTCTGGGCTCTAGATAAAAACCTTGCATATTCTCGTCACTACCCTGCTATAAATTGGAACAACAGTTACAGTGAATATTTAGATGACATGACCAGTTGGTACCATCAAAATATTGATGCTAGCTTCTTTAAAATAAGACAAAAAATTTACTCTTTGCTTCAACAAGAAAGTAAGCTAATAGAAATTGCGCAGTTGGTAGGTGCAGATGTATTACCTGACGACCAAAAATTAGTACTAGAGATTGCAAAAGTAATTAAAGTTGGATTTTTACAACAAAATGCATATCATAAAGATGATACCTATGTACCTCTTACAAAGCAACTTAAGATGATGGATGTAATAATAAAACTTTACGAAATTGCAAAATTATTAATTTCAAGTGGTACACCACTTTCTCAATTAATGGAAACAACAGATATTTTTGAAAAACTCATCAAAATGAAATATGAAATACCTAATGACAGATTAGAAATGTTTGATGCGTACATTAAAGAAATTGAACAACTAAAGCAATAAAATATCTACGTTTGTTCTTTATTAAAATTATGTTTAAGCTAATTAAACATAATTTTTTACTGTTAATATTATTTTGATTTTTATGGTGAAAATTATGGATTTTATAAGCGATTCTTTACAAGCTACAGATGATATAGCTCGTCAAATAGCTTCACAAATAAAACCAGGAGACATCATAGCTTTTAGTGGGGACATTGGTGTTGGCAAAACAACATTAACGCGCTCAATTGTTAAATATTTAGGTTCTTATGATTTTGTTTCTAGCCCTACATTTTCTTTAATAAACAACTATAAAGCTAAAAATAACATATTTCACTTTGATATGTACCGTATAACAAACGAAGATGAACTTTATTCTACAGGATTTTTTGATTATATTGACGGTAACAACATTTTGATTATAGAATGGTTTGAAAATATAAAATCGTTTTTTAATAACAATGTAATAAATATCAAATTAACATACATAGATGAAAATTCACGTAAAATTACAATTACTTCTAACGGAGATGATAGATTTTGAAATCGTTAGCACTTGATTCTTCAGGGAAAACAGCTTCTGTTGCTGTTTTTGAACAAGACAAATTATTGTGCGAAAATTTTTTGAACACAGGTTTTACTCATAGTCAAACATTAATGCCAATGGTAGATTTTTGTTTAAAAATTTCTAAAATTGATATTAATGATGTTGATCAATTTATTGTAACATCTGGGCCAGGTTCTTTTACTGGTTTAAGAATTGGTATGGCAACCATAAAAGGTTTAGCATTTGCTCAAAGTCATATTAAAAACAATAAGAATTTTGAGC
>CAYPLT010000118.1:0-2619 GCA_964411695.1 uncultured Candidatus Soleaferrea sp. | reverse complement strand
TACTTTATTGGACCTGTAAAATCTGGTTTAAACCATTTTTTATAAAGTAACAATTCAATAAATGCAAATAAAATGATTTCTATAGATTGTATTACTAAATTAAGTTTTGCACTTAATTTGTAAAGGTATTATCTTTGCAAATATCTCGTTTATAAATGTTATTGAAAAATTTAAACCAAAAAATCCAATAAAAGCAAGTAAAACAGAGCTAATAATTGGTGCTTTATCAATTAATTTATGTTCTCTATATTTCCTTTCATTTATTTTTATTTCTTCTTCATTTTCATTTTTATTTCTCTCTATTTCCATTTAATACTAATCTCCCATCACAATTTCGTTTATAATACTCCTAATCTCCTTTATGCCATCACCAGTAACTGAAGAAAATGGTATCATCTTAACCTGTTCTCCACATGGCACTTCAATTTTTAATTCTTTTAAACGTTTTTGTAATTGCAATTTGCTAAGCTTATCTGCCTTAGTAAGAATTACTACAAATGGAACTTGTGAATCTATAAAATAATTAATCATATTAACATCTGATTCAGTTGGTTTATGTCTAATATCAACTAACTGAAAAAACAAACCAATATCCCTATCATCTTTAAGGTACCGATTAATCAATTCTTGCCAACTATTCTTTTTTTCTTTAGAAACTTTTGCATACCCATAACCCGGCAAATCAACAAATCTAACATTGTCAACTCTATAAAAATTAATAGTTGACGTTTTTCCTGGTGTAGCACTTACTCTAGCCAAATGCTTACGGTTAAACACTTTATTTATCAGCGAAGACTTTCCTACATTAGAACGCCCAACAAAAACAAATTCCGGACCAATACTTTTTAAAAAAGTACTTTTAGCACCAAAAGATGTTTCAAAAATCACATTATTAAAATTCAAACTCAATTTCTTATCTCCATTAAATATTTATGTAACATTTTAAAATTTCATCTAACTGTTTAAAATTAGTAATTGTAGATATTTTATTTCTAATAATAGCAGCATTTTTAAACCCTTTTAAATACCAACTTATATGCTTTCTAGCTTCTCTAATAGCCACTGCCTCAGATGTATAATTCATCATCAAATTTATATGCTTCTTCATAACTCTTATTTTTTCTTCTACGGAAGGTTTATGTAGCAAAATTCCATTACTCAAATATTCGCTTATTTCTTTAAATATCCAAGGGTTGCCTAAAGAACCTCGACCCACCATTACTAAATCGCACCCGGTTTCTTCATACATTTTTAATGCCGACTTTACATCAATTATGTCTCCATTACCAATAACTGGTATTTTTACAGATTGTTTTAATTGCCTAATTACATCTAACGAAACATTTGCAGAGTACATTTGTTGTCTTGTTCTGCCATGTATTGTAATAGCAGCCGCTCCACTTTGCTCTATAATTTTAGCCACTTCAACAGCATTAATATTCGTTTCGTCCCAACCGCTTCTAATTTTCACAGTTACCGGCACATCAACCGCCCGAGACACACTTTTTACAATTTTGCCCACAAGCTTAGGTGATTTCATCAAGGCAGACCCACTATTATTTGCCGTAATTTTTCTAACAGGGCACCCCATATTAATGTCAATAATGTCAGGAGCATATTCTAAAATAATTTTTGCTGCTTCTACTAAAGTTTCTGGTTCATCACCAAATAGCTGAACTCCTATTGGTCTCTGAACATCTGAAAAAGAAAGCAATTGTTTTGTTTTTTTGTCTCCATAGCAAAGGGCTTTGGCGCTAACCATTTCTGTAACAACATAACTAGCGCCATATTCTTTAGCTAATTCTCTAAAAGCCCTATCAGTAACTCCAGCCATTGGAGCTAACGCGGCTGTTTTTTTTATATCCACATTTCCAATTTTAATCATAATTAATTTTCAGCATTCTTAACAGTTATTGTTAAATTGCATCCGTTAACAGTCCATTGTTTTGTCAAATCACCATTAACATCATCAATTGACTTTTTAATTTCTAAAGCCAAAACTTCTTGCTTTATATTTTCTTGATACTTATTAATAATTTCTTCAACTTCTGCATCGCCGTCATAATAAACATAAATTTTATCTAGAATTTCAAAATTTGCTTCTTTTCTCATGGTCTGTATTTTGCTGATAATTTCTCTCACAAATCCTTCGTCAATTAAATTTTGAGTTAAATTAGTATCTATAACAACTATATATTCCCCTTGAGCTTGAGAAACAAATCCTTCTTTTCTCTCTGTTTCAATTAAGACATCGTTTTTAGTAAGCTCTACTTGCTGACCATTTACATCTAAAACAAAACTTTTTTCTTGGTTAAATGCATTCACAATAGGGTTGCCATCAGTCATCCTTAAAATTTCAACAATACTTTGCAATATTTTTCCATATTTGGGGCCTAAAACTCTTCTATCTGGTTTAACTTTATAATTTACAAAGTGAGATTCATCTTCCATAAATCTAAATTCTTTAATATTAAGTTCATCCAAAATTAAATTTCTATACATTTCTGGAATATCAAAATCTTTTTTTACATAGACAGCTTGAAGTGGTTGACGATTTTTTATATTAGATGAGTTTCGGCACAATCTACCCAAAAAAACCACTTTTAAAACATTATCCAT
>CAYPLT010000117.1:0-2660 GCA_964411695.1 uncultured Candidatus Soleaferrea sp. | reverse complement strand
AGGGTGTCTACAACTGGCCCGTGACGGACGGCGACACGTTTGATGCGACGGCGCTCGGAAAGGTTGGTGAGCCTCGAACGACTGTAAATCCGAAATTTACGTTCATTGACCTTTTTGCGGGCATTGGTGGATTTCGCCTGGCGGCGGAGAAGAATGGGGGGACTTGTCTCGGCTACAGCGAGATTAACGCGGACGCGATTGCGGCGTATGAGGCGAACTACCCCGAAAGCCGCGAAACGAATTACGGAGATATAACGAAAATTCGAGAGTTGCCGAAGCACGATTTCTTGACGGGGGGCGTTCCGTGCCAAAGTTGGTCGATTGCGGGGCGGAATCTTGGCTTTGACGACGACCGGGGGCAGTTGTGGAATGACGCGCTCTATCTTTTGAACAAATCCCGTCCGCGCGCTTTCCTGTTCGAGAACGTCAAGGGGCTGTCTGATCCGCGCAACCGAGCGGCACTTGACTATATTCTTGCGCGTATCCGTGCGGCTGGTTATCATGCCTCTTATCATGTCTTGAATTCCTTTGACTACGGTGTGCCCCAAAGTCGCGTTCGCATCTACATCGTTGGCTTTCGCGACAAGCGGCATTTCGATGCGTTCCGGCTTCCTCCGAAATCGGCTGGGGCTGTTCGGCTTTATGACATCTTGGATGACTTTGCCGAGGGAGGCAAGGCGAGGCGGCTCGGTTCGTGTCTGACGCCGAAATGTGCAGCAAAAGAGGTTCGCACGGGCGCGACGAGCCTTTCGACGAACAACAACGGGTTCAACGACTATTTTCTCCTCAACGACATCCGCAACGGCGAGACAACGATCCATTCATGGGATATCCTTAAGACGACGCCGCGCGAAAAGCGGATTTGCCTGCTTTTGCTCAAGAATCGGCGGCATCGTGTATATGGACCTTTGGATGGCAATCCGCTCGCGCTTGCGCATTTTCAGAAACTCGACTCGTCGATTGTGCAGGCCGATATTGACGAGCTCTGCCGAAAAGGTATCTTGAAGCCGGAGATTTACCGCTACCGTATCTGCGGTAGCGGTGAGACTTTGACGGACGTTGAGAGTAAACTGCTCGCATATGCACGGAATGGGGTGTTGGTGCCGGACGCGCTCAAACTCGAAAAAGAGTTGCGGAAGGATCGGATTGATATTGTGCGGACGCTGGAAACCCTTCGCGAGAAAGGCGAGGTGGAGGCCGTGGAGACGCGCTATGATTTCAGATATACGAAGATCAGCACGGGCCTTTTTGGGGTCAATCGCGTGTTTCTCCCGTCGTCGAACATCTTCCCGACGCTGGTCGCCAGCGATTCCTGCGACTATGTGACGGCGATTCCGCTTCGTGCCCGCGATGCCGCAGATTATCGGGACGAGTTCTTGAAGGAGATCTATCGGACGAAGTGCTATCGGCGCATTACGCGGCAGGAGGCTTGTCGGATACAGGGTTTCCCGACGGACTTCATCTTGCCAGAAAACCGTGCGCGGTGGATGCGTCTGATTGGCAACAGCGTCTCCGTCCCGGTCATCGACCAACTCGTTCGCGCGATTTGTGCGACGGGCGTCTTCGGCTCTCTTGCCGTGAAGAATTGCGAGCGCGCTGTCGTTTCGTCCCTAAGAGAAAGGAGAGCGGCATCATGAATGCGAAGCTGATCGGAAAAATCAAGCGGTATGTCGTTGAACGCATCGGCGATTTCCATGAGGCGCGGTTGGCTGGCCTCGACAAGCTGAAGCTGAAGCGCGTGTTGGCACGGAAGAATCTCTATCTCTTCAGGGCCAAGAATCAGGTCATGGCCAGCGAAATCGTCAAGGGCATCCTTGATTCCCATTTGTCGTCTTCAGAGGAGACGGTCTTCGGAGATTGGCTTGAGGGGCTGGCGATTTTTGTTGCGGGGGAGGTTTTTGGCGGGAAGAAATCGAGTGCCGCAGGCATTGACCTTGAAATGGACAGAGACGGCATTCATTATCTTGTTTCGATCAAGTCAGGGCCGAATTGGGGAAACAGCGGGCAGTTGCGTAAGATGGAAAACGATTTCAAGACCGCGACGCGGATTCTTCACACGAGCAAAAGCCGACTGCATGTCGAGGCCGTGAACGGGTGCTGTTACGGGAAAGACGCACACCCCGACAAGGGGGCTTACCGAAAGCTCTGCGGACAGGATTTCTGGGAGTTTGTTTCGGGAGAACCCGACTTGTATTTGGCGATTATCGAGCCGCTGTCCGAGATGGCCAAGGAGCGGAACAATGAGTTCATGCGGCGATATACGTGCAAGCTGAACCTGTTCGTGAAAGAGTTTCTTCAGGATTATTCGCTTCCCGATGGAAGCGTCGATTGGAAGAAACTGATCAAGATGAATTCAATGGCCCGCTCAACAGCCCCTCTAAATTTGGAATAACCTCTAATAAGGACACGCCCCCCATGTTCGATCTTCTTTCAATCAAAGGCCCTGCCGACGTCAAGGCCGTTCCGGCGGAACAGGTCGGCGAACTCTGTGACGCGATGCGCCAGGCGCTCGTCGTGCGTGCGTCCAAGCACACGGGACACGTCGGCCCGAATCTCGGCTTCGTCGAGGCGACGGTCGCCCTGCATCGCGTCTTCGACTCGCCGACCGACAAGATCGTCTTCGACGTCTCGCACCAGTGCTACCCGCACAAGATGCTGAC
>CAYPLT010000116.1:0-2676 GCA_964411695.1 uncultured Candidatus Soleaferrea sp. | reverse complement strand
TTTAAAGCTTAATACGAAAATACCGAGTTTATTAATATTTTCAAAAGTAATCATACTATCACTGTCCGATGTGGCGGTAGCATAATTAATTACCAAATTGCTTTCTGATGAATTTTGATTTGTAGATATATTTGTTTTTATGTAAGAAACATTAGCTATTTTACCTTTGTAAACTTCATCTACTTGCAAAACTATGTCTTCAATTGGAGCTTGTTTAATTTCTACCACTAATAAGCTTTTGGCATTGTTTTGTTCTAAAATTTTATTTAAAGAATTTTTAATTTCAGAAGTTAATGTAGAATTTTCAATAGAATTAGCATCTAAAAATTCATGTAATTTTGCTTGTTCTTCGCTGATTTGTGAATCTTCTGAGTTTTCATTGTCTATTGAAAGTTCACTGTCCAATCTTAAACCATTAGATATGTTATTTAATTTTTTCAAAGTACTTCCGGCTACGCCTAAACCTGATTGCTGTATATTTTCAGATGGAATTATGGTTGCTTGATTGTTTTTAGTGTTTTGATTAGTATTTGCATAGAAGGCATTAAGGGATATAAGTTGAGTAGAGAATAAAACAAAAGATAATGATGCTACACAGGATTTTATAAGTTTTCTAGATAATATCATTGTAAACACTCCTTTAAGATTATTATATTTATTAATTCTAACCTTTACTTAATTATATCATAAATATATTTAAATGTCAAGATTATATTTTTGATTCATATATTTTTTTGTTTAAAAAACATAATATTGAAATTTAATGGTATAAATTGCAAAAAAATAAATATTCCACTAAATGAACTAATATATAAAGTCATTCATTTGTGGAATGTTATTTTGTTGATTAAATTATTAAATTTTATATTTGTAAAAAATAGTGTTATTGTTATATGTGTAAACACTTAGCACTAAGCCAATACCAATGTATGTTGTTATAATAGAAGATCCGCCTGAACTCATTAATGGCAATGTTACGCCAATTACTGGTAATATGCTTAAATTCATACCTATGTTAAATATTGTTTGAGATGCTAGCATAGCAAAAACACCTATACAAATAAACTTTCCTAGCAAGTCATTAGATTTTAAGCTTAAAAATAAAATTCTTAAAAATAAAATTAGAAAAAATAATAAAATTAATATACTACCAATATAACCCCAAATTTGGCTTGAAAAAGAAAATATAAAATCATTTTGCATTTCAGGAACAAGTTCATAATTGTTGTTTGTAAAGCCTTGTCCGATTAAACCACCGTTACCAATAGAAATTAATCCTCTAAATTGCTGATAACCTATTCCGTATTGGTCGCTTTCTGGATGAAACATTATTAAAATTCTGTTTCGTTGATCTTCATTTAACAAATACCATACGCATGGCGAGAGAAGTACAATAGATATTATAGAAATTGTAATATATTTCCAAGATATTCCTGCTGAAAATAACATGGTTATAAAAATCATTATAAACATTAAACATGTACCGTCGTCACCTTGAAAGTGAATTAAAGTTATTGGTACTATCGCATGCAGTAATAATAATAAAATATTTTATAATATTTTAATGTTGTTTTTTATTAAACTTAAATGTAAAGAAAATGTTATAATAAAACATATTTTTAAAAATTCAGATGGTTGAACCGAAAGTCCAAATGGAAGCATTATCCATGCTTTATCATCTGCATTGCCACGTTGTGTACCAATAAAAAATGTAAGAATTACTAAAATAATAGGTATTGGAACATAAAATTTACAGAGTCTAGAAATAGTATGATAGTCAATGCTTGATATTAAGACGGCAAATAATAGCCCTAAAATTGAGGCAATTGATTGAACAATAAATATTCTTTTACTAATAAAAAATGAAGAAGACATTAAATATATTAAGAAAATACTTATTGCTGAAATAGTAACACAGATGAGTAAAAGTAAAATATCTGTGCGTTTAAATACTCGGCTAATATTTTTCATATTTAAATCTTTCTGAATTAATAAATTAACTCTTCTACACAAAATGCATAGAAGAGTAGATAAAATAATATTCTAAGTTAAAATAAAAACTAAATAGCTCTTGTTACAGCGTTAGAACGCAAACATTTTGTACATACATTAACTCTTTTAGGTGAGCCATTAACAATAGCTCTAACTTTTTTTACATTTGGTTTAAAAGTTCTATTTGAGCGTCTATGAGAATGAGAAACTTTTATGCCAAAAGCAACTCCTTTACCACAAACTTCACATTTAGCCATCAAAATCACTCCTTATCATTTTAGGTAAGACCGACGACATACTCCGCCGCCTATGCTTGCCATAGAGAAGGAAGTATCTTGCTGAGTATGCTTAAGCCATCTTCGTGTATATCACGTTTTTATAAATTTTTTAATTAAAATAGTTTTAAGCTACATAAAGCTAACAATTAAAGCTTTATATATGGCGGAGAGAGAGGGATTCGAACCCTCGGTTAGCTACAAACTAACACACGATTTCCAATCGTGCGCCTTAGGCCAGCTCAGCCATCTCTCCAGAAATAAATTTACTAATTGATATTATATACTAAAGAAAAAAAAAAATCAAGTTTTTTTAAAAAAATTTTATTTTCATAATGAATCATAGTTGTTAAATGCTTTAAATTTAAGTAAAAATCAAATTCAATGAATGAATTTTTGATATGCAACA
>CAYPLT010000115.1:0-2715 GCA_964411695.1 uncultured Candidatus Soleaferrea sp. | reverse complement strand
TGAAGATTTGAAATATTTAGGTGTAGAAACTCATATTAACAATAAAGAAATGATAGAAAAAATAGAAACACAAGTTAAATATGAAGGTTATATAAAAAAACAATCTGAAAGAATTGAGCAGGTAAAAAAATTAGAAGAAAAAGTTATACCTAGTAATATAAATTATAATACGATAAAAGGGTTAAGGCTTGAAGCAAGAGAAAAATTATCCAAAATCAGACCAATTAATATTGGGCAAGCTTCTAGAATTTCTGGTGTGTCTCCTGCAGATATTTCTATTTTGTTAATTGAACTTACAAGAATGAAATAATTAATTCAAAAGAGAGATTAAAAATGAAGCAAAGTAGTTTAGAAAAATTAAAAAATTATTGTGTAAATTACAAAATAGAACTTAGTGATGATCAAATTAAGTGCTTTGATTTATACGGTGAATACTTAAAAGATTATAATAATAAAGTTAACCTTACGGCTATTACTGATGATGATGAAATGGTGAAGAAGCATTTTTTAGATAGTTTGGTTGTTAGTAAGTATGTAAATTTAAACAATAAAAATGTTATTGATATAGGTAGTGGTGCAGGGTTCCCTGGCGTGCCTTTGAAAATTTTAAATTCGAGTTTAAATTTAACTTTAGTTGACAGCGTTGGCAAAAAAATTCAATTTTTAGAGTCTTTAAAAAATCACATAAATTTAGATTACATAACTATTAATAAAAGAGCAGAAGATTTAGGAAGAGATTTAAATTTTAGAGAGCGTTATGATGTAGTTATTGCTAGGGCTGTAAAAAATCTTAAACCACTGAGTGAATATTGTTTGCCTTTAGTAAAGCTAGGTGGGCAGTTTGTAGCTATGAAGGGTACAAAAGAAATTGATGCTGAAATTTGCGATTCGGTTGATATGATTAATAAATTGGGCGGAAAATTGACTGATGATTTTCGATATAATTTGGTTTTTGGAGATGAAAGGTCAGTTATTTTAGTAAAAAAAATATCGCAAACTTTGGCAAAATACCCTAGATTAACTTCTCAGATTTTAAAAAGTGACAATAATAAAAAAAATAAAAGTAGAAAATAAAAATAATATATCGTTATTTGTCGATGATTAATAGTAGAAATAAGCAAAACTTTGTGTTAAACTATAATACTGCGGAATAAATTGTGATTGAATATTTTATTATGTTTTGCAGTAATTTATGGTTTAATTTCATCTAGAAGGGAAGCATGTTTTTATGTTTAATTTTACAGTTAATAACGGTAGAGCTAGGTTGATTTCTTTAGATATGGTTATTGTTGGAGATTGCAATATTAGAGGTAAAGATTACAATAATAGCATAGAACAATTGTCACAAAGCATAAAATACCACGGCGTATTACAACCGATTTTAGTTAAAAAACTGGCTAATGATATGTTTGAAATCATATCTGGCCATAGAAGATTTTGGGCAGCAAAAATGGCAGGGGTTCAAACGATATCGGCAATAATTATAAATGAAGAAAATGATAAAAAATTATTAATTTATTTTTTATCAGAGAATTTGTACCATAAAAAATTAGATTTTTTTGAAGAAGCAGACGCTATTTTTAAACTTATTGATGAATATTCTTTTACGCAAGAAATGATAGCTGAAAGTTTGGGTGTTTCACATCTGTTTGTTGCTAACAGAATGCAGATTTTGAATTTAGATATTGATGTTAGAGCAGAAATAAGAAAAAATAATTTAAGTTTTGAGCACGCGCTTTTAATTTCTAAAATTAATAATAAAAAAAATCAGCTTAAAGTTATTGACAATATTGTTGACAATAATCTTAATATTAACCAATTGCAAATGATGATTGAAAAAATTAATAATAAGATGAATGTGTTTGCAAAGCCAGAATCTCGAAGTAAAACAGTGTATATTGTTAAAGATGTGAGGTTATTTGATAATACTATTTCAGAAGCTATAGATGTTATGAATAAGTCAGGAATAAAGGCTTCATCTGTAAGAAATGAATGTGATGATTGTATAGAGTATGTTGTAAAGATTCCTAAAGACAGAATTTTTATAAAAAAATCAGTGGGATTTTAATAAAAGGGTGTATGAAGTTGTATTGCAAATTAAATAGTTTTGGGTTATTGGGAATAGATGCTTTTGTTGTTCAGGTGGAAATAGATATATCTCAAGGGATGCCTTCATTTGATATTGTAGGGTTACCTGATGCTGCAGTTAAAGAGTCAAGAGATAGAGTAAGAGCTAGCATAAAAAATAATAATTATTGTGCGCCAATGTCAAAAATTACAGTTAATTTAGCGCCAGCTGATGTTAAAAAAATTGGTTCAGTGTACGACTTGCCTATTTTAATCGGCATACTTATTGCTTCTGGACAATTAGATGGCAATTTTGATGACAGTGCTTTTATTGGAGAAATTTCGTTGTCAGGAGAAATAAAAAAGGTAAGCGGAATTTTACCCATAGTACTTAAAGCAAAAGAACTAGGAATAAAAAGAATGTATATTCCAGAAGCAAATGCATTAGAAGGCACCATAGTTGAAGGAATAGATGTCTACCCTGTAAATCATATATCTCAAATTATTAATTTTTTAAAAAGTAAAGAAGGATTAAAGCCAATAAAAAATTATAAAATTGTTGAAGAACATAATGATTATGATTTGTCTTTTGAAGATGTTAAAGGGCAGTACCAAGCTAAGAGAGCTTTAGAAATTGCGGCGGCAGGT
>CAYPLT010000114.1:0-2768 GCA_964411695.1 uncultured Candidatus Soleaferrea sp. | reverse complement strand
TCCGTAATAACGGAATTGCATAATGCGCTTCATTGTTAATCTCACCCCGTCCAATCTTCAGCGGCTTTCGTAGCAGTGATTGACATTGTGCCATTATATGCTAATGGTAATGTAATTTTACTAACTACATAATAACCTTCTATGTGAGTTTTCTCATCATGGACATATACTCTAGTATTAGGTTCCAAATGATATATCGGAATAGCATTAATAGTTATGCTCTCAGAACAATATCCATGATTATATAAAAGTTCGTCTAATCTACCTTTAGCAGATTTACCCTAAGCACTAATAGAAAACATTTCATCTATCATGTCATTGGGTACTTGAATATATCTATATCCAGTCAATTTACCAGATTCATTAATATCATCTGTAAATATTAAATCAGGCGTTTCTCTAAAATAAATGGACTTTACGCTTGACTCATTAATTGCTTTTGACCGAGCACCTATCTTACGCACGCTAAACTGTGACAATTCGCCAGTAGTGTCGAGAAAATCAAACCAAAAATTAAGTAGCTCTGGATGCTCATAAACATCTTTATGCCAATATTCATGGATATGGCCTGTCGGATAATAGCTCTCTGCTTTTTCTTCTAATTTTGTCAAAGTGATATTTAATTCTTCTAAACTAGCTTGTTCTGCTATCAAATTAGCTTCACAATCCGCCAAGTCTTTCGCATCCTAGTCTGTAAGATCTTTTTTCTCAAGTAATGCGCTTTTTTTCTTTTGCAATACTTCTATGTTACTTTCACAGTCATTCTTTGCCTTTTGAGCTTTTTCAACATCATCAACTATCGTGGGATAATATAGCTATCTCCAAAAACCCTCTAAGTCAGTATAATACCTTTCATACCCAGTCTACCCAGAAGCAAACTCAGGATTGGCTTTTGTCAATCGTAATTCAAAATCATCAAGCATATTATACTTATAATAATCTAAAGCCATTTGATATATAACTTCTCGCCAGTCACACTTAGAACTAGTAAATGTCTGCGCGGACTCCCGCTATTGAAGGGTAGTGCCATACCTTTCATTGTATTCTGCAATAGTCGCACCAGCTTCATCATCACTGACATCGATCTAAGTATATTGTAATGGTTTATTGTCGATAGCATAACGTAAGTGGACTGGAATTGTAGCCCCAGATACTCCAGTGCGCTCACCCCATACAGAGTAGTCGTTCCGCACATTAAGTAAATTAGGAGTATTATTAAAAGTGGTAATCAATTCACTTCCACTAAATACGTAAGCAGTTGTATTATTATCTACTTTAGCCACGCTCTCTTTATCGGCTTCTGGTGCCCACATAGTCTCAATAAATGATTTCTTTTTCTAAAAAACAAAATGACCATCAACATCATAAAAATACTCAAATTCGCCAAGCATTGTTTTTATTTTATCTAAAATAGTAGTAACACTTTCTCCAATATTACCAATTAAATCACCAGCATATACTAGATCAGTTTTACGGTATCCGGCAGTTTGCCCATATTCTAATTTAGCAAAAATATAATTTTTACCACCTACCTCAATAACACGGCTAGCCTCATCGGGCGAGTTGACAAAATCATCTACTAGCAAATCTAGCTATTCTGTAGTCAAATCTTTAAGTTTTGTAGGTTTTCCATTTACTGTTAATGTAATATTATCATTTTCAATAATTACATTATCGTACAAATTATTTTTCTCTTGGCGATATAAGTAAAGAGGAATATCATAACGATATTCCAATAGCTCTAAACCATAAGTATCTAGGTCATTAATTATAATATTCCAATATGGTTCTTTACCATACACATGGACAGCATTACGAATAATCTCCTAAATTGGATATTTTCTAATAGTCCAATTACCGAACCTATCTTCTTCTTCAATTGTGCCGAAGTCGATGGACGATTCCAGTGCCCCGCCCACTTCTCCATTAAGCAAGCACATTTTATCCTTGCCACTAATGTTCACAGTAAAATTATTAGCAGAGCGAGAAGAATTAAAAGTGGTAATTAAATAGATACCCTAATTAAACCAAATGATATCTGGATAATCTTTATTGATACTATTTTCTAAGCCAATTTCTAACTTGAATTTAGTATTTAGCCCCCACAGATATTCTCTATAATCCCAGTCTTGCGCAACCATAGTTAAACTACAGGTGCGGCGAATGGCAGAGACTCCATCTATATTAATAGAGCCTCCAGTAATCCGTCCTTCAATGGTATCAATGGGAGTTTCTTCAAAAGTTAATGCGGTGATTCTTACATAAATCACTCTATGCTTCTGTTTATCTAATTCCTTTAAAAAATCAGAATTATAATGCATCAACAATCATACTCCCTTCATTTACTTTTAAAGCATTAACCAATGCTTTATAATAAGTATTGAAATCTGTTTGACTACCGCTTTTCAACCATTGCTCTTTTTTCGACGCAATATTCGAATTTGTTCTTTCAATGGTATACTATTTAATAATATATTGATACACAATATCAGCATATACGCCCTTGCCTAAATAAAT
This sequence comes from uncultured Candidatus Soleaferrea sp., assembly GCA_964411695.1. Taxonomy (GTDB): domain Bacteria; phylum Bacillota; class Clostridia; order Oscillospirales; family Ruminococcaceae; genus RGIG8779. The sequence continues at coordinate 251 of CAYPLT010000114.1, read as the reverse complement.
GCCAGTAACGTTATCCAAATTAGTCATAATAATTCTACCATCTGTAATAACACTAAGCTCTTGGCCACCCATATCTACAATATCAGTTTTGCCATTCTCATAAGTAAGTTTTAAAACCTAACTAGGGGCGGTTGTTAATGGGTCACTAGTCTTATATACACAATAATATTTAGGCCCATTAACATTTTCTCGATAGCTTAATATCATTTCTGGGGTTGTTTCTCTTGTAGCGCCACTTAAATCAGTATAAG
>CAYPLT010000113.1:0-2790 GCA_964411695.1 uncultured Candidatus Soleaferrea sp. | reverse complement strand
AGCTACATCGTTCTTTACGCCCATGGCTGCAAAAACAATACAAAAATCTCCTGCAGAAGAGTCTGTAATTTTAGCTTGATGCACTATTTGAGCAGCCAATTTATTGTGGTTCATTCCTGCTCCAGAAAAAATAGGTAATTTTTGCCCTCTTATCAAGGTAGTAAGCAAATCAATAGCAGAAATTCCAGTATTAATATAGTTCCTTGGATATGTACGAGAAGCTGGGTTAATTGGTTGACCGTTTATGTCTGCATATTTGTCAGGGTAAATTTCACCAAGACCATCAATAGGTTTACCACTGCCATTAAAAATTCGCCCTAAAATTTCTTTAGAAAGTGGAATTTCCATCGGATGTCCAGTAAATTTAGTTTGAGTATTTGTAAGAGATAAACTTCTTGTGCCTTCAAAAACTTGAAGCACTACCTTATCTCCATATATTTGTACGACTCTACCAGTTCTAGAAGAACCATCACTCAACCTAATTTCAACTACTTCATCATAAGAAGCTGATGAAACATTCTCTAAAACTATTAGAGGTCCATTAATTTCTTTTAAACCTATGTATTTGATGCTCATAATTAGCCTCCATTAAAATTAGTTTGCTAAAAATATTAACAATAGCATTATAACATATATAGCTCAAAAATAAAAGTATCTTTAAAAAATTATTTTTAAAAATATTGTTTCATCTTTATAGATATATTATGTAAAAAATTAAATTACATTTTAATCTTAGTTATGTTATAATAATTTTTATAACATCTCATATTGACTAAATCTGGATTTTTTAGTATAATATATATAAATAAAAAATATATTTTAAAAATCAAATAATAAAATTATGTTATAGTTTCTATTTCTTATTATAAATCTATCTGTACTTATTAATTAACGAAAGGATGTAAATATTATGAATCAATATGAAGTTTTACAAAAAGCAAAAGAAATTCGAAAACTCACAGTGCAATGTATAGCCAGTTTAGGCGTTGGGCATATTGGTGGCTGTTTATCTATAGCCGATTTATTATCAGTTTTATATTACCAAGTAATGAATGTCGACACTAACAATTGTAAAAAAGAGGGTCGTGACAGATTAATTGTTTCAAAAGGTCATGCTGGTCCAGCTATATATGCTACTTTAGCTAGCAAAGGTTTTTTTAATTTAGAAAAGCTTAAAACTTTAAATCAACTAAATACCAACCTGCCTAGCCATTGTGACATGAATAAAACCCCTGGAATAGATATGACAACTGGGTCTTTAGGTCAAGGTTTTTCTGCAGCAATCGGAATAGCCATAGGTTCACAATTAAAAAAAGACGGTGCTTATATATACACAATTATAGGTGATGGAGAATCTCAAGAAGGGCAAATTTGGGAAGCTGCTATGTATGCTGCACATAAAAAATTAGATAACTTAATTGCATTTACAGATAACAATCAACTTCAAATAGATGGACCTACTAAAGATATTAATAACTTAGAACATTTAGAAGAAAAATGGTCTGCTTTTGGTTGGGATGTTTATAACATAGATGGTCATGATATAAATTCTATATACGATTCAATAAACAAAGCTAAATTAATAAAAAATAAACCTTCTATGATAATACTAAACACTGTTAAAGGAAAAGGTGTCTCATTTGTAGAAGAAGCATATGTTGGAAGTCATAATATGAAAATCAACAAAGAGCAATTAGAAATTGCCTTAAAGGAATTAATGTAATTTTAAGATTTTTGAAAATTTTGAAAGGATAATATAAGATTATGGAAATGCGTAACATTTTATGCAGTGAATTAGAAAAATTAATGGAAGCTGATCAAAATATTGTAATAATAGATGCTGATTTAGCTAAAGCTAACGGCACATACAAATTAAGAGAAAAATTTCCTGACAGAGCTTTAGATGTTGGAATTGCTGAACAAAATATGGCTTCAGTCGCAGCAGGTCTTGCGTCATACGGATTTAAACCTATAATACTTTCTTTTACTCCGTTTGTAACCAGAAGAATATGTGACCAAATAGCAGTTTCTATAGCTTATGCTCGTCAAAATGTAAAAATAATTGGAACAGACCCTGGCTTAGCTGCTGAATTAAATGGAGGAACTCATATGAGTGTTGAAGATATCGGTGTTGTTAGAAGCATACCAACTATGGTTATTTTTGAACCTGTTGACAATACTCAATTAAAATTAGCTCTAACACAAATAATCAATCACCCTTCTCCAGTCTATATGCGCATGTTCAGAAAAGAAACACCTGACATTTTTGATGATAATTATAACTTTGATTTATTTAAAGGAGACGTTTTAAAAAATGGATCAGATGTAACTATTATTGCCAGCGGAATAATGGTTGACGAAGCATTAAAAGCAGAATCTAAACTTTCTGATATGGGAGTTAATGCAGAAATAATTAATATCCATACTATAAAACCAATTGACTCAGATTTAATTATTAATTCTGCTAAAAAAACTAGAAAAGTTATTACATGTGAAAATCATAACGTTATTGGTGGATTGACTTCTGCTGTTTGTGAAGTATTATCTGAAAATATTCCTACTCCATTAGCAAGCATAGGCATTAAAGATTCTTTTGGAGAAGTTGGAAAATTAAACGACCTAAAAGTCAAATTCAAAATGACAAGTGATGACATTGTAAAAGCTTATTTAAAATTATCTTCAAAATAATAAATTAGATTTTAAAAAACTTCGTAATAAGGCGGCGAATTCAAAATTGAGTTTTGTAAATGTATTTGGTAAATATCTAGATTCAGAAATAAATAATAAATT
>CAYPLT010000112.1:0-2828 GCA_964411695.1 uncultured Candidatus Soleaferrea sp. | reverse complement strand
ATAACATATATAACGATTTAGATAAAAGCTTGTACATCAGCTCTGCTTATCAGCTATCTAACATTTCCGCTAAACTTTTAAGTAATTCTAGAGCTGCAACAATGTGCCTTTCTACTTTGCCTGCCTCAGAACTTCATCTTGATAATACATTTAAATTTTTATCTCAAGTTGGAGATTACGCTTCCGCATTAAATAAAAAATATCATACAAACAATAAAATTTCAACAGATGATTATCAATCTTTAGAAAATTTATGCAGTTATGCAAAAAAAATAAACAATTATGTTTCTGAACTTGAATATAATGTTTTAAAAAATAATATAGATTTAGACAGCCCTCAAATGATTAGTGCCGCTAAAAATAATCAAAATAAAAATTCTGAAAATTCACTTAACTTTAACAATTTAGAAAAAAATTTTGACAGTTACCCTAAAATGATATATGACGGCCCTTTTTCTGATCATATATCTTCAAAAACACCTGAAATTACAAAAAATTTAAAAGAAGTCTCAGAAGATAAAGCAAAAAAAATTGCTGCACTTGCACTTGGTATGGACCAAAATCTTCTAACTCATAATAAAGATAAAAATTCTAACCTGCCCTTTTACTGTTTTAGTGGCAACAACATTTCAATAGGGGTAACTAAAAAAGGTGGATTAATATCTTATGTTTTAAATTCCAGAGCCGTAAAAACCCAAAATATAAACCCCGGTGAAGCAATTGAAAACGCAAAAAAATATATATCCAATACTTTAAAAATACCAAATATTGAACAATCATATTATGAAGTTAATGATAACTATTGTACTATCAACTTTGCTTATTTACAAAATGATACTATAATATACCCTGACCTAATTAAAATTTCTGTTGCATTAGATAACGGTGAAATAATTTCTGTTGACACCAAAGGGTATATTAATAACCATAAAGAAAGAAACATTGCCAAGCCATCTAAAAGCATAGAAGATGCTAAAAATAAAATTTCATCATATTTAACTGTAATTAAAGAGCCAAGAAAAGCAATAATACCAACTGATGGACAAAATGAAGTTTTAACATATGAATTCATCTGTCGCAGTAAAAATAACGAAACTGTATTAGTTTACATTAATTGTGACACTTTAGAAGAAGAACAAATTTTAGTTCTTGTTGAATCTGAAAAAGGAGTAATAACCGCTTAAAAATAAAAATACTAAAATACAAAGAAGGTGATGCAATTGGAAACATTATTACAACTTTTAAAAGCGTTTGTTGTCGGTGGTTTGATATGCGTAATTGGACAAATTTTAATTGACAAAACCAAATTAACACCTGCAAGAATATTAGTCTCTTTTGTAGTAGCTGGTACCATTCTATCTGCACTGGGGTTATATCAGCCACTGGTAGATTTTGCTGGCGCAGGAGCCACAGTCCCTTTAACTGGCTTTGGACATCTATTAATTAAAGGCGTTAAAGAAGGAATAGCTAAAGATGGTCTACTAGGTGTTTTAACTGGCGGTTTAACATCAACGGCTGGTGGTATAACTGCTTCTATTTTATGTGGCGTTTTAGTTGCAATTATTTTCAAACCTAAAAATAAATAAAAAATAAGCTTAGCTTTTGATGTGCAACCAATTGCATAACATTTAGCTTAGCTTATTTTTATGTTTTTATCAATTTAAAAATATTTAATCTTTATTTTTTTTGTTTTTTTTCGTTTTTAGAATCGATCCGCGGTCTTTTTAAATTTATTTTATTTTCATAACCTAGCTTTTCTAAAATTCCCATAATTCTATTACCTGCTTCGCCTACAGGTATAGTTATTTTTAAATTTGTACAAAAATCAAATGCATATTCTCCTATCATTGTTACACTTGCAGGTATATTTATCTTGTTTAAATTTTTACACCTACTAAACGCCTGTTTTTCTATTTTTGTTACACCATCTGGCAAAGTTATTGATTTTAAATTTTCACATTTATAAAACGTACTTCTTTTTATTACTGTTACATCTTCTGGTATAGTTATTGAGCTTAATTCTTTACAATAAGCAAACGTACTTTTTCCTATGCTTTCTACACTTGCAGGTATACTTATTGATTGTAATTTTTCACAGAAATAAAAAGCCTTATCTCCTATGCTTGTTACACTTGCAGGTATAGTTATTTTGCTTAAGTTTATACATTCACAAAAAGCTTTATCTCCTATGTTTGTTACTGTCTCTGGCAATGTGATTAAACTTAAGCTACTACAATAAAAAAAGGCCCCTGCACCTATGCTTTTTACATTATACGGTATAGTTATTGATTCTAAACTTTCACAGAAATAAAAAGCCTTATCTCCTATGCTTGTTACTGTGTATACTTTATTATTTTTTTTTACAAACCTAGGTATTTTCACTGCTGTTACATCTTCGTCAACACATTGTTTTAATTTAGCTTGTTTTGCATCATCATCTAATTCATATATACATACTTCATATTTATTGACTTTATCTAGGATTTCTGCTTCTAAAAAATCTTCATTTTCTGAAGCACCAACAACCTGTAAACTAGATGAATTTTTACCTATTATACTATTGATACATCCATTTTGCACTATCAATCCATATTGCAACAACTCTTGTGAGCTCAAAACGCAAAATCCAGCCATCATTACAGATACTATTTTTTTATTTATATTATGCATTTATCTCATTCTCCTTTTAATATACTTTAGTTTAATTTAATTTTAAAATCTTAAGTTTGAAAAACTTATTTTTGATTAAATTTTAACACTATGAACAATATTAATAGTTTTATATTATTAAATTAAACCAACATGATAATTTTATTATATTTTTATTT
>CAYPLT010000111.1:0-2847 GCA_964411695.1 uncultured Candidatus Soleaferrea sp. | reverse complement strand
TTTTCATTTTTTCCATAAAGTAACCTGCCAGACTCAATGTCAATAACCGCTACTCCTTTAGCCGGAACATTAGCAATACCAAGCAAATTAACATTAGCAAACACATCTAATTTTATAATATTAACTAACAATAAAAAGCATATAACTGAAATATTAAATTTTTTAAAATTCATCTATTCATTATCACCATCTCACTTATTTTTTAGTTTACAATAATTTAAAAGTAATACATTTAGACTATAAATGCAATAACTTTCTAAATTACATCATAAAATAATTATGCTTGTAAAATAAAAATGATGATAATTTTTTTTATTTATTCACTTGATTTTGTTTTTTCTTTTTTACTAAAAATATCAGTTATTTTGCTTACTGCACTTGGCACAGCTTGAATTATTTTGTCTACACCTGCTGAGCCACCGGATAATTCTAAAAGTGAAACTCCGTCTTTATCAGAAACTAAAAAACCAATTGGAGTAATGGTAACTCCTCCACCACCTCCACCACCGAATAGTGATGATTCTAATTTAGCTTCTTTATTTTTAAATTCTTGTGGCAAATCTGTACCACCAGAACCAAAGCCAAAAGAAACTTTAGAAATAGGTATTATCATTTTCCCATCATCAGTAATAATTTTTTCACCAATAATAGTGTTCACATCAACCAAATCTTTTAATTTAGACATTGCAATATCCATTACATCTTTTAATGGGTGATTTTCCATAAATATCTACCTTCCTTTATTTAATGGTCTAATAAAATTATTCCAAGCTGTTAATATTAAAATATAATTTGCCAAACTTGAACAATAAACCAACAAAAATAATTAAAATATTCATAATATTAAAACTAATTTCAATATTAAATTTTTTTTGTTTTTTATAATTCACAAAATCTGGATACAAATATATTTTGCTATTTTTCACATTAAATATTTTTCTCAATAAATTATAAAAATTATATACCAGTATGTTTGCTCTGCCATATTTAATTCCAATGTCAGCAGCATCTTCACCGCTAACCACATAAACCAATTCTATATTATCTATTTTTATAGTTTTAAGTACTTTTTTAAATATATCTCCTAGCAATTCATAAATTTCTTTTACGAAAGACATTTTTTCAGACAAACTTTTATTGTTCAATCTTTCTTTTATGCTATCTTTAAAATTTTTTTTATTTTTTGATTTTCTAGATGAATCAGTTTTTTTATTTTTAATGTTAATTTTACTATTTTTGTGGCTGTTCTTTTTTTCTTTAATATTAAATAAATTACTGCTTGATTGAAGCTTAAAAAATAAAAAACGGAAAACAATTTTATATTTAAAATTTAATTTATCATCATAAAAGAAATTAATTTTTATTGGTGCCAGCAATAATACCAAAATAATTAATATCAAAATTAAGCATATTTTCATCCACAACATTCTCTTTCAACTTTTTAAACCGTCAAGCATATTAAATTAAGTTCATCAAACATTAAATTTAAAATAAACAATATCTCCATCTTGCATTTCATATTCTTTCCCTTCAAGCCGAACCAAACCTTTTTCTTTAGCTACAGACATTGATTTATATTTCATAAAATCATCAAATGAAATAATTTCTGCTTTAATAAAACCTCTCTCAAAATCTGTATGTATTTTACCTGCAGCTTGAGGTGCCTTAGTACCTTGAGTTATAGTCCATGCTCTAACTTCAGGTTTACCTGCTGTTAAATAAGAAATTAACCCTAGTATCTGATAACCTGCTTTTACCAACCTGTCTAGTCCTGATTCTTCCATTCCTAAATCATCTAAAAATAATTTTTTATCTTGAAAACTCATGTCACTAATTTCAGACTCTATTTTAGCAGAAATTGGTATTACCTTACTGCCTTCTGTTTCTGCAAAACTTAAAACTTGTTTATAATTTTGATTATTTTCAAGTTTACCAGCAAAATCACTCTCGCTTAAATTCGCAACATATATAACAGGTTTAAACGAAAGTAAGTCAAGATCTTTTAACAAAGCTTCTTCAGATTCACCATTAACAATATAATTTCTTGCAGGTTTTTCTTCTTCTAAGAATAGCATTAATTTTTGGTAAAATTCTAAATTTACTTGGTAAGATTTATCACTTTTTATCATTTTAATGGTTTTGTCTATTCTTTTGTTCAAAGTTTCTATATCTGCTAAAATTAGCTCTATATTGATAGTTTCTATATCGCTCAGTGGTGATATTTTCCCATCAACATGTATGATCTGAGAATCTTCAAAACACCTTACAACATGCAATATGGCATCAACTTCTCTGATATGCGACAAAAACTTATTCCCCAGGCCTTCACCCTTTGACGCCCCTTTAACCAAACCTGCAATATCTATAATTTCTATCATAGCTGGTGTAACTTTTTCTGGTTCATATATTTGAGCCAAAGCATCTAAACGTCTATCTGGCACAGAAACTATGCCTATATTAGGCTCTATAGTACAAAAAGGGTAATTTGCACTCTGCGCTCCAGCATTAGTGATGGCATTAAACAACGTACTTTTGCCTACATTTGGTAGACCAACAATTCCTAACTTCATTTTTATTTTAACAAGCCTTTCTTAAAATAATTATCAAATACGATATCAAAAAATAATACTTACCTTTTAATTATACACTCAAAACTCAAATAACTCAATAGAAAGAAGACAAAAAACCCAATTTAAAAATGGCCAAAGGACCTGAATAGACATTTCTCAAAAGAAGACATACAAATGGCCAACAGGTATATTTAAAAATGCCCAATGTCAATCATTAGGGAAATGCAAATCAAAACCACAATGAGATGTAATTTTATTCCAGTTAGAATGACTATTT
>CAYPLT010000110.1:0-2862 GCA_964411695.1 uncultured Candidatus Soleaferrea sp. | reverse complement strand
CTCAATTATCAGATGTTGAGGTTAAGGCCATGAGTAGCAATGTTAATGCTTTTATTCAACAAATAAAGACAACAGATTTACAATCTATTTTTAATTACTACAATATTGGATATTGTAAAAATATTTTTTATATTGTAGAACAAAATAATGATTCTCTTTCTAATATAGTTAATGTTTGGATAAACAAGAAAAATAGTCCTTTTTTGTCACCTCATATTACAAATTTTGCTTTAAGCTACATTAGCAAAAATAATGTGAATTATTATTTTTGCTTTGCTGTAGAAAAAAATAAAGACTTAAGTAATGATGAATTGATAAATTATAGAAAAAGAGTAATAGAACTTGTTAATGAGGAAAGAGCAAAATATAATTTAGAACCTTTATGTGAGTTAAAATCTTTAATGGAAGCTTCGCAAATTAGGGCTACTGAACAGCTACAAAAAGAAGGGCATACACGACCGAATAACACACCTTGGAATACAGTGTTAAAATTAAAAGGTGCATACCATATTGGTGAAAATGTAGCTCAAGGGCAGTCTACACCTGAAGAAGTTGTGACTGATTGGATGAATTCCCCAGAGCATAGGGAAAATATTTTAAAAGTTGATTACAAATATATAGGTGTTGGAGATTACCAAAAAGATGGTAAAATTTATTGGTCGCAACTTTTTTATAATAATAAATCTTAATTTTTATTTTATTGATTTTTGATTTTAGATGAATAAAAGTTAATAATTACCGAATAATAAAACCGAAATGGTTATTTATTCCATTTTTGAATTTATAATATTTTTTATTGTTTGGTGATTATTATGAAACGTATAGAAATATCTATTTTAATTTCTTTTATTTTTGCTACAATTTTTTCTAATGTTTTATTTTTTGGTAATGAATATAATATGTTAAAAAGCAATATTGTAAGAGTACATATTTTGGCTAATTCAAATAGTACAACAGACCAATTATTAAAATATAAAATTAAAGATGATATATATTTTTATCTTTCTAAAATGTTGAAAGATGTAAAAGATAAATGTGAAGCAAATAAAATTATTAATAATAATTTAGGCAATATCTTAAAAATAGCTAAGCAAAAAATAAAAGATAATAATTTTAACTATGATGTTAATGTAGCTTTAACAAGGTCTTATTTCCCGACAAGAAGATATGATGGTTTTGTTCTACCTGCTGGCTATTATGATGCATTAAAAGTTATTATAGGTAAAGGAGCTGGACAAAATTGGTGGTGTGTAGCTTTTCCACCTATGTGTAGCCCTGTTGATTGTGATGATGAAAAAGCTTCTGAAATTTTAGGCAAAGAACAAGTTGATATGATTAAAAAACCTTGTGAGTATAAATTTGCTATTTTAGAGTTTATTGAGGAGTTAAAACAAAAAATTAAAAAATAGAGGTAGAATGTATTAAATAGGTGGAATAAAAGGAGTTAAATTATGAAATTAAAACGAATAAAAATTGGAATTGTTGCAATTGCTATGTCGATTTTTACTTTTGCGAGTAATAGCAATAATATAGTTATGGCAGCTAGCAAAGAGAGTATTTTAGCGTTAATTCAAACGCCGATATCAGGTGTTTCTTTGCCTAGTAATATAGTTGCTCAAGTAGAGTCATATTTGCTGGCACACCCTAATATTGACTATGATAAATTGGAAGCACAGGTTAATAGTGCAATAGCAACTGTTAAAGCAGCAGTTCAAGGTAAAGAAGTAAAATCTATTAGTGATATATCTAAATGTATAACACCTGAACAAAAAAAAGCAATTATTAGTAGTTTGCAACAAGCGGCTAAAGAAGCAGAAGTTTCAATTGCTTTAGATAACCAAAGTGAATCCTTAAATGCTGTTACTGTAGTTGATAAAAACGATGGTGTTCCTTTATTTAAAAGTGGCACATCAATAATTAAATCAACTGGAAGGTTACCAAATATCTCATTACGTGCAATACGGTCAAGTTTATTTGTAATTATATGTATGGTCGAAGTAAGTTGTTTATATGTATATAAAAAATATAATAATTAAAGTAAGCAAAATTTTTTATTTTTAAGAAAGGCTAATTTCAATGACAAAAATTAATTTTAAAAAATACTGGAAGTTTATAGTTTTTCCGTTAGTGTTAGCGTTTATTAATTTATTAATTGTTAATTTAATTATGAGGCATTATTTGAGTGATTTAGACATTGATTCATTTTTGTCTAATGAAACACCTAATTTTGATTATAAGATTAATAGTATATTCACTGAAAGTGCCGAAATAAGCCAAGAAAGCGGAGAAGTTAATGAATGCGATATAACATTTCCGAATCTTAATGTAAAATATGGAAAAATTGAAATAAATAGTGTAAATTTGTCTACTTCGTTGATTTTTGGAGATAATGATGAAGTTTTGAAAAACGGAATAGGCCAATATAGTGGAAGTTACATACCAGGTTATGGTGGCACTATTTTAACAACAGGTCATAATTATAAATTCCCTGAAATAGAAAATGTTAAAATTGGTGATTTAATTAAAATAACCACATCATATGGTATTTACCAATATAAAGTTTCAGATATTAAAATTTTAGATCAAGCACAGTATAATTCGTTTTCGGTGAATAAAGATAAAGAACAATTAATTTATTATACTTGTTATCCATTTAATGCTTTAGGAAGTATTTCAACAAGATATTTTATATACGCTGATTATTTATCTGGACCACATATTAGTAAAAATCTGAACTCAACAAAATAAAATGACTGAAAATTAAAAAGGAAATAATAATTATGAGCAATAACAAGAATATTAAAAAGAATATTGTAAAAATAACGAGCATTATTCTATGCTTTTTGCTTAGTATATCTTTAT
>CAYPLT010000109.1:0-2864 GCA_964411695.1 uncultured Candidatus Soleaferrea sp. | reverse complement strand
AGAAGCATTAATACATTCTATTTTTTGTGCATTAATATTTTCAAGAGATTCAATTAGTAGATTATCAGATTTATTAATATTTTGTTGAACAGGATGTGTAATTTTATAAATTATTTTATCTTCATCTTTATTTTGGCTTTTATTTTCCTTTAGAGAAGATTTAATAATTTTTATTTTTTCATTTTCATTAGATTTAACAATTTCTATATATTCTAAATTAGATATAACTTCATTTTTAGAAGCTGGCGAAGTAATATTTAGAGATATGTAATCTAGTTTAGATTTTAAAAAAGGAGCTATAACATTATTAGAAACTAGATAAACATTAGGTTTATTTTGAACAGCAACGTAATATCCAACATCACCTGGAGCTTGCGAACCAATTAGCAATACAGTATTTATATTATTACCTTTTATTATGACTTGGGCTGTAGGAGAGTTAAATCCATAAATTGCAGACTGTAAACCATTAGTACTTACTAATTTATCAGCAGTTATATTTTGAACAACCTCAGTTAAATCATTATATGAATTATTATTTTTTTTATATTTTTTTAATTCGGTAATCTCTAATTTATTATTTGAATTTTTTATAAAACTATATGCTCCATAATTGTTAATTATATCAATATTGTTAATTTTATCAATTGGTTCATTAATAATATTTATAATAGATGTATCTGATTGATTAGATGCATCTTTTTTGTTCGGTAAAAATTGTACCAATATTAATATTGTAGCGAAAAATAAAACGCAAGAAGAAAGAATCACAGCATTTTTTGTATTTTTAGTCATTACTATTTATTCCTCCTTGAAGACCAAACAGTTAATCCGCAACCAATAACAACAGCAGGTACAATAACTATAAAAATAATTCTTAATAAATCTACATTATTTTGTTTTAAATTAATTTCATTGCCTTTGAATTCTTTAGAAACAATGTTTATTCCATGATCTTTTTTGTCTGTGATGTTATTTATCATTGTTAAATATGTGTCAGCGTTTGACACAGGTATTTGATATAATAGAGCCCCGTCTATTGATATTAAAGAACCAGAAACAACCACAGAAGAAGATTTATTACCGATAAATTTTGATGTTTTAGCTATTGCAGCAAATGGACCTTTTATTGATGGTTCTTCATTTTCGGCAGAATCTGAGAATGTTACACCTTCTGCATTGTTGGAAAAGCTTAGCAATGTAGAATGTTTTGTGGATTCTGTTTCTTCGTTTATAAAATTAATTGGTCTTGACTGAACAAAAACTGTGTAAGCGTTTTGTGAAATAAGAGTTTTAAAAAGTTCAGAGTCACTATATTCAACGATGGAAGAATACTGCCCTAATTGAGTCATATTTGTTTTATCAAACGCTATAGCTTGTTCTATGTTTATGTCCCAATTTTTTAAAAAATTAGTTAAATTAGGTAATGGATCTTCAGAAATAGTAGGGAAGTACAATATATTTTTTCCGTAGTTACCATTGTTGTTTAAATATTGGTTTAAATAATTAATTTCTGCAGGTGTAAAATCTTTTTTTGGACCAGCTATAACTACTAATGATAGATCTTGAGGAATAGAAGAGGTTAAAAGATTTACTTTTATAATGTCATAAAAATTATCGGAAAGTAGCTTTTCAAAACTAGAAATATCTGACTCTTGATGGCCTGATAATATGCCGATTTTTAATTGGTTATTTGATGTTATTGAAATAATAGCAGATATTATTGCTTGCTCAGCTTTTGAAGCTTTTAAATTGGCAGACATATAACTTTGTTCAATTTCAAATAAATTATCTACTCCTAAAACTTTATATTTTTTATTAAAAGATTCAATTACTATACTGTATTGATTAATTTCTTCAGCATATTTATTAGCTAATGTTGGGTTTTTTATTATATCATCATACACTAAAGAAATTTTACTATTGCATTTTTTAACCATTTTTAAAATTCGGTTTAATTGATTATATTGTTCTGCATAGTAAGGATGATTTACAAACTCCTTTTCAGGAGAAAATACACGAATAGTGATATTATTGTTTAATTTTTTTAAATAATCTTTTGTTTGCTGACTTATTTCAAACATTTTATTTGATGTCATATCTAGTGAAAGAGTGTATTTATTATTTAAAATTATGCTTATAGCATAGATCATTATGACTATGGCAATTACAGAAAATGTTATTATTGTAGAGGTTGTTCCATGTTTAAATTTAGGGTTGTTTATTTTATTTTTAATTTTTTTTAACACTTTTAATTCGCTCCTTTTTAAACTGTTTTTAATCAGCCCATCTTCTTTTTTCTAAAATTCTTGCTGTTAAAAATAAAAATGTAAATGTTAAACCTACAAACAATGTTACACTAGGCAAAGAAAACGACCCATAAGTAAAATCGTTATAAGGTTGAACAATTGAAAGGTAAGATAAAGCTTTTGATATAAAACTAATATTAATATTTGAGCTAATAGCATCTATAAAGAAAAGTAACAATATTATAGCACAACTTGCAACAACAGAAATAATTTGGTTTTCTGTTAATGATGAAATAAAAATACCAATAGAAATAAGTGCACTACTTAGTAACAAAATTCCTATAACATTACAAACGTAAGCAAGCCAATCGAAGCTAGCAAAATAAGACAAAACACCTGCAAAAACAAATGTAATTAAAACGCCAAATATTAATGTAGTTAATGCAGCTAAAAATTTACCAATAACAATAGAATATAAGCTGACAGGAGAGGTAAGAAGTAATTGTTCAGTTTTTAATTTTTTATCTTCGCTTATTAATTTCATTGTTAGCATGGGAATTAAAAAAATTAAAATTATTAGTAAGTTAGAAAATACGTATTTTAAATCTGCATTTC
>CAYPLT010000108.1:0-2881 GCA_964411695.1 uncultured Candidatus Soleaferrea sp. | reverse complement strand
AGAAGTGAATTTAAATGGTTAATAAAAATTTAAGATGGTGATATTTTAATATAAGAAGGTTTACATGCCTTAAACCCTGATTTAATGTTGCCTTCTTATATTGACAAATGTTTAAAAGTTTATGTTAGTGTAAGCACAAGTTATGTTAAAGAAGAAAAAACAATTATAAAACCTAGTGAATTAAGATTAATTAGAAGAATTATACGAGATAATAAATTTAGAAATACATCGCCTTATGACACATTAAGAATATGGCCATTTGTTTGTGAAGGCGAACAAAAATATATAAATCCATTTAAAGAGTCTGCAAATATTTTTATTGACTCTTGTTTGAGCTACGAGCCTTTTATATTTAATGAGTACATTGTTGAATTACTGAATATGGTTGATGAATCAAATTTGTGTTATGAAGAAATATTGAAAATATATCATAAATTAACATATTTTGAAAACATTAATAGTTCTACAGTTCCTATTAATTCTATGTTGAGGGAATTTATTGGTTGAACATAAAATATGGAGGTTTTTTAAGTGCAAATTGTCAAGAATTACAAATTTGAACAATTTATTAATTATGTAAAAGATAAAAAAGTTGCATTTTTAGGTCTAGGTGTTAGCCATATAGATACAATCAAAATGCTAGCAAAATATGGAATTTACATTACAGTAAGAGATAAGAAAAATATAGAAGATGTAAGTGAAGAATTAATTCAAGAATTACATAGTTTTAATGTGAAATGTATTTTTGGAAATAACTATCTTGAAAATATAACAGAGAATATCGTATTTCGTACACCTGGGATGAATTTTAACCACCCTATTTTTGCTCAGCTTCATCAAAATGGTGTTATTGTCACAAGTGAAATGGAAGTATTTTTTGACCTTTGCCCATGTAAAATTTTAGGGGTAACAGGTAGCGACGGTAAAACCACAACTTCAACTTTAATTAGCTTGATGCTTGAAGCAGATGGCTATAAAGTTTATTTAGGTGGAAACATAGGTAAACCACTTTTGCCAATTATAGAATCTATAAATCCGAATGATTATGTTGTTACAGAACTTTCTAGTTTTCAATTGATATCAATGAGAAAAAGCCCAAATATATCTGTAATTACTAATATTGCGCCAAACCATTTAGATGTTCATAAAGATATGGAAGAATATGTAAACTCTAAAAAAAATATATTTTTGCATCAAAGTGCGATGGATAAAATAGTAATTAATTTAGATGATAATATTTGTAGGCATTTTGCAGATGAAGCTAGGTCAATAATAAGTACGTTCAGTCATAGAAGAAAAATTTTATCAGGGGCATTTGTGGATGATAATGGTGATATTTATTTAATTGATAAAGATTCAAAAGATTTATTATTCAACACAAAAGATATAATTTTACCTGGCGAACATAACATAGATAATTACTTGGCTGCTATTGTAGCGACACAAAATATAGTAAGTAAGTCAGTTTATAAAAATATTGCTAAAACCTTTAAAGGCGTGGAGCACAGAATAGAGTTTGTTAAAGAGATAAATGGTGTAAAGTGGTACAATGATTCTATAGCAACAAGCCCGACAAGAACAATAGCTGGGTTAAAATCGTTTAATAAGAAGGTTATTTTAATTGCAGGTGGTTATGATAAACATATACCCTATGAACCTTTAGCACCATATATTTTAAATAAAGTTTCTCATTTAATTTTAACTGGTGATACAAGCGAAAGTATTTATAGAGCTGTTGTTTCTTGTGCAGAATATAATAAGAATGATATAAAAATAAGTAAGGTAAAAAATTTAGAAGATGCTGTTAATCTAGCTAACCAAATAGCAACTGTAGATGATATTGTATTGTTGTCTCCGGCGAGCGCTAGTTTTGATTGTTATAAAAATTTTGAAGCTAGAGGTGCCCATTTTAAACAACTGGTTTGCAGTTTATAAAAAAAGTTATATTACTTTTGTAATTAATACTTGACATTTAATTAAATTGCTTGTATAATGCTAATTAGGCAAGTTTATTTTATAAATAGTACTTTTTAAAAATTCTTGCGAATACTCGGAAGGGGGGATAAATAAAGATGGCAGAAATTCGTGTTAAAGATCATGAATCTTTAGACAGTGCGATTAAAAGATTTAAAAGACAGTGCGTCAAAGCTGGCGTATTGGCTGAAATAAAAAAAAGAGAGCATTATGAAAAACCTTCCGTAAAGCGTAAGAAGAAGTCAGAAGCTGCACGAAAAAGACGTTCAAAATGATATTTAATAATAAATATTTAATATATTAAATAAAAATTAGCTTGTACTACAACTTTTATATAGTACGAGCTATTTTAATATGATTGTACTTAAATTAGCTAAGAGAAAGTGAGTATTTATGGCTGATGTAAATTTATTCAAACAATACAATATTAATGAGTTACATAAAATTTATTACATAAATGGAAGTAACGAATGGCTAAAGCAAGAATGTTTGAATCAGATTATTAAAACAGTAGAAAAAATAAAGCCAAATGTTGATGATTATAGATTTAATGGCAAAGATGCTGACATTAGAGACATAATTGATATTTGTGAATCTATACCGTTGGGTTGTGATTTTAAATGCATTATTATTAGAGATTGGGAACTGGATAAACTTGATAAAAAAACAATTGAACATATTTCTAAAATTTTTTTAGAATTGCCTGATTTTTGTTCTGTTATTATAGCTAATATTAACATATCAATTGCAAAAACTAAAATTAAAAATTTTTTAGATGCTATAAGAAACAGCGGAAAAATAATAGAAATACCTGAACAGAATCAAGTTGATATTAATAATTTTATAATTTCAAATGTGAGAGAAAACAATTGCAATATTTTAAATAAAAATGCCAGAATTCTTTCAC
>CAYPLT010000107.1:1937-2929 GCA_964411695.1 uncultured Candidatus Soleaferrea sp. | reverse complement strand
TTTTAAATTTAGGATTGCAGTTACTGTTGATATGATAGCGACGGGGACTGATATAAAACCGTTAGAATGCTTATTATTTATGAGAGATGTTCGTAGTAAGAACTATTATGAACAAATGAAAGGTCGTGGAACAAGAACAATTGATTTAGAAGAACTAAGAAAGGTATCCCCGTCTGCAAAAACAAATAAAGATCATTTTGTTATATTTGATGCAGTAGGTGTAACTAAATCAAAAAAGAGTGAAGGGCGAACTTTGGAACGAAATCCATCTATTTCAATGAAAGACCTTCTAACAAGACTTGCTGTAGGAAGTAGAGATGAAGATGTAATAACCTCCGTTGCTGGTAGGTTAAATCGTCTCGATATGATATTGACACCGCAAGAGCGAAAAGAATTTGAAGCAATCAGTGGATATCCGATTAAGTCAGTTGTTAATAATATGCTTAATTGCTTTGATCGTGATTATTTAGAACAAAAAGCGATTGAAATAACGGGCAGGGAAAATGTGACAGAAGCGGAAATTGAAGGTGTAAAAATGGATGAGGTTAGGAATGCCATTTTGCCTTTTTCAAATTCAAAACTTCGGGAATTTATATTAAAAGCAAAAGCAACCCATGAGCAAATCATTGATAACTATAATATAGATGAAATTGTTTCCAGTGGTTGGAGTAAATCGTATACCGAAGATGCAGTTAAGACGATTAAATCCTTTAGAGAATTTATAGAAGCAAACAAAACAGAGATTGAGGCGTTGAGCATTATTTATAATCAACAATATAAAAATAGAAAGTTGACTTATAGAATGATAAAAGAATTACACGATTTAATGTGTATGCCGCCGTACAACTTTACTGTAACAAGAATGTGGAGATGTTATTATCAAATAGATAGTGAACGAGTTGCAAGATCTGAGGTGGACGATTTGATGGATATCATATCAGTTCTTAAATATGAGCTAGGCCAAATTGACAGATTAAGTTCGTTTGATAGAC
>CAYPLT010000107.1:0-1919 GCA_964411695.1 uncultured Candidatus Soleaferrea sp. | reverse complement strand
AACTCACAGGGCTATCAATTTAATGAGGAACAAATGGACTGGTTGCATATGATTGAAGAACATATTATTAGCTCTGCTTCAATAGAGGTTGAAGACTTTGATTATACTCCTTTCGACGGCAAAGGTGGATTAAGTAAGTATTATCAGGTTTTTGGTAAGGATTATATGAACATAATAGAAGAATTAAATGTTGCCTTAGTAGCATAACAAGGAGCGCGTATGACTGAAAACAAATCAACGATAGGTAAGAAAGTAAAGGCACTTGCAAATCCATTGCGGGATGAGGGGATTGGAAGCGGTGATTATTTAGAACAGATAACTTATCTCATTTTTATAAAAATGGTGGATGAATATTCTAAACCGCCATATAATCGTCCGTTGACTATTCCAGAAGATTGTTCGTGGAGTAAATTGTCAGAATTGTCAGGAGAGCCATTAGATAAAAAGTATAAGGAAATCTTGGAAACTCTTGGAAAGAAGGAAGGGATATTAAAAGAAATTTTCGGTAGTGCTGATAACAAAATTAAAAAACCAGCTCTTTTGAAAAAGGTCATCACAATGGTTGGTTCTGAAAATTGGGTTTCGCTTGCATCTGACGTAAAAGGAACAATTTACGAAGAAATGCTTAAAGAATATGCGGAAGACACAAAAAGTGGCGCAGGTCAATACTTTACGCCGAGAGCACTTATCAACACTATGGTTAAGTGTCTGCGCCCTGAACCTAACAAAACAATTTGTGACCCTGCTTGTGGTACGGGCGGATTTTTACTTTCCGCCTTTGATTACTTAACGGATTCCAACAACTATCATTTGGATAGAGAAGAAAAACACGCTCTTAAATTCGATACATTCTTCGGTGTAGAACTTGTACCCGCTACATATAGATTATGCTTAATGAACTTATTTTTACACGGTATTGGTGACATTAACGCAACCACTATTCCTGTAGAAAGAAAAGACTCTTTATTGACCAAACCGAGCCAATTATACGACTACGTTTTGGCTAATCCCCCCTTCGGAAGAAAATCTTCTTTAACATTCACTAACGAAGAAGGGGAAGAAGAAATAGAAGATTTAGTATATAACCGTAGTGACTTTTGGACTACCACTTCTAACAAACAACTTAACTTCGTGCAACATATCTACTCTATCTTAAAAACGACGGGACGTGCTGCAGTTGTCGTTCCCGATAACGTTTTATTTGAAGACGGCGCAGGCGACGTTGTTCGACGCAATTTACTTGAAAAAACTAATCTTCATACTATTTTACGTTTGCCTACGGGTATATTCTATAAGCCGGGTGTAAAAGCAAACGTAATATTCTTTGATAACAAACTTCCAAGTAAAGATTGGCAAACTCAATCCGTTTGGGTTTATGATTTTAGAACGAACACCCACTTTACGCTCAAACAAAATCCTATGACAGAAAAGGATTTAGAAGATTTTGTTTCTTGCTATAACGCAGATAATATTGAAGATCGTAAACCCACCTATTGCGAACAAAATCCTAATGGTAGATGGCGCAAATATACGTTAAAAGAAATCAAAGATAACGGCTATAAACTTGATTTGAAGTGGATGACTGATGATACCGACGGTGAAGACTTATCCTTGTCGGAACTTTTATCCAACATTAAAGAAAAGTCTAATAGTATTGCAACAGCTATAAGCGAGCTTGAAGCATTACTTGGCGAGGTTAAGGATTAATGGAAATAGAAAAATTAAAGCAAAAAATACTTGATTTAGCCATTCGTGGAAAACTTGTTCCACAAGACCCTAGCGATGAGCCTGCTTCCGTGTTAATTGATAGAATTCACGCTGAAAAGGAAGAACTTATAAAGCAAGGTAAAATTAAGCGTTCAAAAGAGGATTCTTACATCTATAAAGGTCGTGATAATTGCTATTATGAGAAGGTCGGC
>CAYPLT010000106.1:0-2966 GCA_964411695.1 uncultured Candidatus Soleaferrea sp. | reverse complement strand
CCTTCCACCGCAAGCGGTCCCCCTCCCTCCCGGAGGGAGGCTCCGGTGCGGACTTCATTACTTGTCAATAGTGGGGGAGTTGGTGCTATTGATACCGAGGCTACAGAGTGCTCGGAGATCCCGCAAGCGCTTTTGCCCCCTGCAAAAATCCCCCCGGAAAAGCCAAAACCAACCAACATAAACTATTTTTACAGGAGGAAAAATGAAGGAATCACAAGAGAGACAGAGACTGCTTGGGGAGGCGAGAAGCCGATATCTGAGCGGGAACGGAACGCTGAGGGAAGTTGCGGAGGAATTCGGGCTGACCTATGGGGCGGTATCGAGAGCCAGCGCAAAGGACGGCTGGTACGGTGATCGGCTGATGCGCCGAAGGATACTGAGCCTTGAAAAGGAGGAAGCGGGAAAAGAAGGAAAAGAAGAAAAAGAAGCTGCGGTCAAAGCCGTCGCAAAAGAAGGAAAAGAAGGAAAGGAAGGTCCTGTCAAAGCCGTTGCAAAAGGAAGAAAAGAAGAGAAAGATGAGACCTCGGGAAGCGAGGACGGCAGCACCCGAAAGAGAAGGAAGACCGTCAGCCCCAAAAAGGAGGCGGAAGAAACGGCGGGAAAAGAAGACGTTCTTCAAAAGCCGGCGGTGCCGAGTGCCGGGGATGCTTCCGAAGAAGGCGGCGTTAAGGCTGCTGTCGGAAGTGCCGGGAGAAAGCCGATCACGGTTTCAACCGAAGGGACCCGTGGGGCACTTTCCCCGTCTTCGTCCGAAACGGAGGGGAAATGCTGCTGCGGTGGGGACGGCTGCTCAAATATTCCGGATAATACCGGCATTTGTGGTGCGGAGTCCCGTTTTGACGGCGAAGCCCGACTTGACGGCAAGGAAAAGGGAGGCGCCGGTGGTGCTGCCTCTCGGAAAGGAAGGAAAGTGAGAAAGGAAAAAACGGAAAAGAAAGAAAAGACGGAAAAGAAGGGAAAGAAGTCCGGCATATCCTCCGGTGAGGCGGTGGACAAGCTGAGGCAGATAGTACTGGGTCTTGAAAACGCTATGGCGGAGGCGGTACGGGAGGATCTCTTCACCGTTCGTAACGGTGAGGACGTTATTTTTGACGGAAAACTTTTCAAGGAAGCCGTTCAAGCGGCGAAGATACTTTGCGATTCCGTCAGAGACGCCTGGGACGTTCCCACCTATTCCGAGTCTCTCAAGAAGGAGGCTCTTGACAAGGGTGACAACTTTGACGGGGTATTCTCCGTGAGATTCGAGGGAGGAGGCGAGGACTATGCCGGCTGAGACAAGAGAACTTATTTTGGGCGTTCCCTCCGAGAGGCAGAAGCAGTTTCTGCTTGACCGCCACCGCTACGTGGCTTTCGGCGGTGCAAGAGGCGGAGGCAAGAGTTGGGCGGTCAGGACCAAGGCGAAGCTGCTTTGTCTGAACTATCCCGGCATTCGCGTCTGCATCATCAGAAAGACGTTTCCGGAGCTTCGTTCCAATCACATCGATACTCTTCGCATGGAGATACCCTCCTCCGTGGCAGTCTATCGGGACACGGCGAAGGAGTTTCGCTTTGCAAACGGCTCCGTCATCTTCTGCCGATACTGTCAGAACGAGAAGGACATGGGGAAGTTCCAGGGGAACGAATTCGACGTTATCGTCATGGACGAGGCGACTCAGTTCCCCGAAAAGATCTTCAGGATACTGTCCGCTTCCGTGAGAGGCGCAAACTCCTTTCCCAAGCGAGTCTATCTGACCTGCAATCCCGGTGGAGTGGGTCACGGTTGGGTGAAGAGGCTCTTCATAGATCGGGCTTTCAACACCGGGGAGGATCCCGGCGACTACAGTTTCATTCAGAGTCTTGTCACCGACAACAACGCTCTTATGAAGTGCGACGGGGAGTACGTGAAGCGTCTTGAGGCGCTTCCTCCGAAACTTCGCCGCGCTTGGCTTGAGGGGCAGTGGGACATTTTCGACGGTCAGTTCTTCGAGGAGTTCCGGGACGATCCGGAGCACTATCTTGACCGCCGCTACACTCACGTTATCGAGCCCTTCGACATTCCGAAGAGCTGGGTCATCTACCGTTCTTACGACATCGGTTACGGCCGCCCCTTCGACTGCTCCTGGTGGGCTGTTGACCACGACGGGCGAGCTTATCTGATACTTGAACTCTACGGTTGGAACGGTTCCCCCGACACGGGGCTCAAGTGGACTCCCGACCGCCAGTTCCGTGAGATACGGAGGATCGAGTCGGAGCATCCCTACCTGCGTGGGCGAAATATCATCGGTGTGGCGGATCCTTCCATCTGGGACGCTTCAAGGGGGGATTCCATTGCCGACGTTGCCATTCGCTACGGTATCGATTTCGACCCCGGCGACAACAAGCGCATCCCCGGCTGGATGCAGTGTCACTACCGTTTCCAGTTCGACGACGAGGGCTATCCCTCCGTCTGGTTCTTCAAGACCTGCAAAAATGCCATCCGCACTATCCCGCTTCTTCAGTTTTCCTCAAGCGATCCGGAGGATCTTGATACCAACGGCGAGGATCACTTCGCAGACAGCTTTCGCTATTTCGCCATGTGCCGCCCCATTACTCCCAAAAAGGACCTGCGCTTGGATCTCCCTCCCGGCGACGATCCTTTGGATCTGTGGACGGGGAAGAAGTGAGGAGGATGTGGGAAGGTTTTTTGCGGGGGAACTTTTTTGAAAAAAGCCTCCCCCGCACCCCCTCCAAAAACTTTTGGAGCGGTTTTGGGGGAGTGTTTTCCCCCCGTTCCAAGCGGGCGGACAGCGTGGCTTTTCTCTCGCTCTGCTTCGTCGGTGCGGACTCGTTTCACCGACGGTAGTGGTGGAGTCGGTGCGGAGAGGACAAAAGGCTCCCTCCGGGAGGGAGCTGTCAGCGAAGCTGACTGAAGGAGAGCGCGGAACGATGGAGTCGGTTAAAGCCCCAAGTAACGCGGGCTCCTTCCACCGCAAGCGGTCCCCCTCCCT
>CAYPLT010000105.1:0-2967 GCA_964411695.1 uncultured Candidatus Soleaferrea sp. | reverse complement strand
AAATAATTATCTACCTCCTACCCGATTGCAAATTTGCAAATGGTACAAATGGTACACACTACCGATTTCCCTTGAAAAAACCCCTTTTTTATGTATAATAGGTCTTGTGGCTTAAAAACATGAAAAACGTAGGAAATATGAGGATTTGAAATGATTAGTGCAAACAATGTAACCTTACGGATCGGGAAGAAGGCCCTGTTTGAGGATGTCAACATCAAATTTACAGAGGGCAACTGCTATGGACTCATCGGTGCAAACGGTGCCGGAAAGTCTACTTTTTTGAAAATCTTATCCGGTGCACTGGAAACGACGAACGGTGATGTGACGATTACGCCGGGACAGCGTCTTTCGGTACTGGAGCAGGATCACTTTAAATATGATGCTTATCCGGTTATGGATGTGGTAATCATGGGGAATGAACGTCTCTATGAGATCATGAAGGAAAAGGATGCGATCTATGCAAAGGAGGATTTCTCGGATGAGGATGGACTCCGTGCCAGTGAGCTGGAAGCAGAATTCGCAGAAATGGACGGCTGGGAGGCGGAAAGCAATGCCGCAATGCTCTTAAACGGACTCGGCATTGATACCTCGCTTCACTATGCCATCATGAAGGACTTAAACGGTAACGAAAAGGTGAAGGTGCTGCTTGCCAAGGCACTGTTCGGTAATCCGGATATTCTGCTGCTCGACGAGCCGACGAACCATCTTGACCTGGATGCGATCGCATGGCTTGAGGAGTTCCTGATCAATTTTGAAAACACGGTGATCGTGGTATCCCATGACCGTTATTTCTTAAATAAGGTATGTACCCATACCGCAGATATTGATTACGGCAAGATCCAGCTCTATGCCGGAAACTATGATTTCTGGTTTCAGTCCAGTCAGCTTCTTATCAAACAGATGAAGGAAGCGAATAAAAAGAAGGAAGAAAAGATCAAGGAGCTGCAGGAGTTTATTTCCCGTTTCTCCGCAAATGCAAGTAAATCCAAGCAGGCAACCTCGCGTAAGCGTGCTCTTGAAAAGATCGAGCTGGATGAGATCAAGCCCTCCAGCAGGAAATATCCGTACATTGATTTCCGTCCGGATCGTGAGATCGGAAATGAGGTGCTTTCGGTAGAAGGAATCTCCAAGACGATCAATGGAGAAAAGTTGCTTGTGTCGGAAGCAATGAGCTTGCCAAAACAACGCTGTTCCAGATCCTGATGGGTGAAATGGAGCCGGATGAAGGAACCTATAAGTGGGGTGTGACGACCTCACAGGCATATTTCCCCAAGGACAGTACGGCAGAATTTGATAATAACCTGACGATCGTGGACTGGCTGACCGGCTATTCTCCGGTGAAGGATGTGACGTACGTGCGAGGCTTCCTTGGCAGAATGCTGTTTGCGGGCGAGGACGGTGTGAAGAAGGTCAAGGTCTTGTCCGGTGGTGAAAAGGTGCGCTGTCTCCTTTCCAAGATGATGATCAGCGGAGCCAACTGTCTCGTTCTGGACGAGCCGACGAACCACCTTGATATGGAATCTATCACGGCACTCAATAACGGATTGATCAAGTTCCCCGGTGTGGCACTTTTTTCCTGTCATGACCATCAGTTTGTTCAGACGACGGCAAACCGGATCATGGAGATCCTTCCGGATGGTACGCTGATCGATAAGATCACGACGTATGACGAATATCTTGAAAGTGACGAAATGGCACGTAAGCGTACCGTTTACACGAAGCAGACAGGCGAAGACGAGGATGAGGATTGATCCTATGAAAGCAATTGATCTGCATGTACATTCAACCAAATCGGACGGAAGCTATACGCCGACGGAGCTGGTGCGGTACGCACTGGAAAAGGGCTTATCGGCGTTCGCACTGACCGATCATGATACAACAGAGGGGATTGACGAAGCACTGTCCGCTGCAGAAGGAACAGGACTTACCGTTATCCCGGGAATTGAATTTTCTACAGAATATGAAGGCCGCGATATCCATATCGTCGGTCTGTATATTGATTACCGGAGTGATTATTTTAAAGAGCGTCTGATTCATTTTGTAAATGGAAGAGAGCTGCGTAACCGGGAGATGTGCCGCCTTCTTACGGGACACGGTATGCCGGTTACGTATGAGGAGCTTTTGGCGGCGTTTCCGGACTGTGTTCTTACGAGAGCGCATTTCGGAAAGTATCTGTTACAGCAGGGCTATGTGAAAAGTGTGAAGGAGGCCTTTGACCGTTATATCGGGGACAACGGTCCCTGTTTTGTGCCACGCAAAAAGATCTCTCCGCTGCGGGCGGTGGAGATTATTTTAAAGGCAGGTGGTTTCCCGGTGCTGGCACATCCCATGCTGTATCACATGGGAAAGGAGAAGCTGGAGCAGCTGGTGGCGACGCTCAAGGAGATCGGACTGATGGGGATTGAAGCCATCTATTCTACCCATACGGCTGCTGATGAGCGGCAGCTCCGTGCACTTGCCGGAAAGTATGGTCTGTGCTTAAGCGGCGGTTCGGATTTTCACGGGACGGCAAAGCCCGGACTTGATCTGGGGTGCGGGTACGGAAAGCTATTTGTGCCGGAGGAGCTTTTGACGGCGATCGAAGAAAAGAGGAGAGATCTCATGAACCATCCTGAAAAGTATGCTAAGACCAAAATCCTGTTTACTGATATGGACGGCACTTTATTAAATCATGACAAGGAGGTGACGGCGTATACAAGGGAGGTGCTTGCAAGGTGGACGCAGGCGGGACATAAGCTGGTGCTGTGCTCCGGCAGGGATATCAATAATCTGAAGTTTATGAAGGAAAAGCTGGCACTTGCTTACCCGGGAATGTATCTGATCGGCTATAACGGTGGCGAGATCTATGACTGTCAGACGAAGGAAACCCTATACCGCATCGGCCTAAAGAAGGAGCAGGTGACTCATGTGATGGAGACTGCAGAAGCGTATCAGATCCATTTTCATACGTATTCGGAGACGAGCATT
>CAYPLT010000104.1:2301-3002 GCA_964411695.1 uncultured Candidatus Soleaferrea sp. | reverse complement strand
AGGTGGCTGCTGCGGTTGATCTCATCCTTGCTCAACTGGGGATCCATGTCCACATGGCCGGAGGTGACGCCCATGACCCGTCCACCGGGCAGGATGCGGGGGCCTCGCAGCACGCCGCGCTCCACGGCCCGGGACAGATACAGGCCCGCCTCGCTCATGTCGCGGATGCCGGTGAAACCGGCGTCCAGCAGCAGACCGCACTGGTAGGCCGCCCCCAGCAGCTGGTCGCCAAAGAGGCGGCCACCGGCGAAATCGCCGGCGTCCTCCTGGCCGGTGAGGTGGGCATGGCAATCCACAAAGCCGGGCAGGATACTGCCGTTTTCCAGGGTATACAGCGTGTCCTCCGGACGGCACAGCGTGCTGTCCCAGGGGCCCACATAGGTGATATGACGGCCCTCCACCAGCACCATGCCGTTTTCCAGCGGCGCGGGGGATACCGCATCGATGACGCGGCCCTTCAAAACGATACGCATCGTGTTCTCCTCCTTACAGGTAGGTGCGGAACCAACCCACCAGTTCCCCAAAATAGACCCGCAGCTGCCGGGGATCCTCCGGCTGGTCATGGCCCACATGGGGGAACAGCAGCATCTTCACCGGGAGCTCCGGGTGCAGATCCTTCAGCGCCGTATACAGCTGATGGGCCCCGTAGACCGGGGTGCGCTGATCTTCCAGGCCGTGGAGGATCAGGAAGGGGCGGCATA
>CAYPLT010000104.1:0-2291 GCA_964411695.1 uncultured Candidatus Soleaferrea sp. | reverse complement strand
GGGGGAGCTTTGCAGCTGGGACACCATGAACTCCTCGAAGCTATCATAGGCTGTGCTGCAGCCCTGCATATCCGAACTGGCATAACCGATGAGGTCATTGACGACGCTGCGCTGGCTGACAAAAGCCCGGAAGCGCGGGGCGTGGGAGGCGATGTAGTTGGTCATATAGCCGCCGTAGCTGCCGCCGGTAACACCCAGACGATCCCCATCGATCCAGTCGAAGCGCCGCACAGCCTCATCCACAAACTGGAGACAGTCGGTAGAGGCGCTGCCGTCCATGGCCCGGGCTACGTTCTGGTGCCGCTGTCCATAGCCGCTGGAGCCCCGGGGATTGCAGTAGATCACGCCGAAGCCCTGGGCCGCCAGACACTGGTGCTCCATGGTGAAGCCATAGGTATAGAAGGGGTGGGGGCCGCCGTGGATATAGAGAATGGTGGGGTATTTTTTCCCCGGCTCCCGCTCCTGGGGCGGCATGGCCCAGCCGTGGACGATGGATTCCCCGTCCAGTGTGGGGAAGGAGAAGTCCTCCGCCGGACTCAGCGCTGCCTCATCCATCAGGCCGCGGTTGGACTGGGCGACCCGGCGCAGCAGCGCGCCGCTGTCCGCGTCCATCAGCCAGTAGCTCTCCGGCTCGTGGGGCAGGGAACGGGCCACCAGCAGCTGCCCGCCGCGTACGGCGCTCAGACCGTGATACACCTGCTTGCCGCCGGCCAGCAGCCGGGCATGACCGTCGCCGTCCAGGGACAGGCGATAGAGATTGCACCGGCCCTGCCAGCCGCTGAGGAAATACAGGAATTTGCCGTCCTCCGACAGCTGTACCTTGTCCAGGCCGCTGCCGCAGCCGGCGTTATACGGGAATTGCACGCACTGGTAGCAGCCCGCGTCCGGCTGGAAGATCCGCCGGGCCGCACCGCCGTCGGTGGGGAAACGGTAGAAATAGATCTCGGGATAGCCCATTTTTGCGTCCATCTCCGGATCCATCACGCCCATGTAGATATACCGGCCGTCCGGGGAGCATACGGGCCGGGTGGGGTTGGGATAGGACACCAGGCTCAGCTCCCGGGAGATCTGTCGGGGCGGCGCGTCTGGGGCGCCGGCATCCAGCAAAAACAGGTCAAAGCCCAGGCTCTCTGCCTTGTCACGGGCCATGGCGCTGATGGCCACCACGCGGCGGCTGTCCGGCAACCAGTTGTGCTGGAGCCAGTCGTCGCTGCCGTGGGTCAGGGCCGTGACGGAGCCGTCTGTCAGGCGCAGCACATACAGCTGCATATGCTCGTCGGGACGGATGAAGCCCCGGCCATCGAACTTATAGCCGAAGTCCTCGATGACCACCGCCTCATCCGGTCGCTGGGGCCGAAGCGTAGTTCCGGCGGAACGGGGGCTGGCAAAGAGCACACGGCTGCCGTCCGGGGAGCAGATGGGATCGATGATGGGCCCGGCAAAGTGGCTGAGCTGACGGCTCTGGCCGCTCTCCAGGTCGTGCAGGAACAACTGACGGCCCCCGCTGTCGGCAGCGGCCAGATACAGAAGCGCTTTTCCGTCCGGGGTGAAGCGGGCCGCGCCGGCGGCGCGGGCGGGGATCAGCGTATCCCGGCCACTTTTCAACTCATGCAGCACCACGCCGCCGCTGCGGTTGGAGGCATAGCACACCAGGCCGCGCTGGGGGCAGTGGTCGCCGCCGTTGAGCCGTTCCAGGGCCAGACGATCCTCTATGGTGGGAAGCCGCTTAGGCATCAGCTTTGCCTCCTTCCTTGACATATCGGCACAGCCAGTCCACCAGCTCGGACAGGTGGCGGATCTGACTGTGGAGTCTTCCGGTGCGGGTGATGGCATGGTTCTCCTCCGGGAACATCACCAGGCGCACCGGTACCTCCGGGTGACGATCCTTCATGGCGATGAAAAGCTGCTCTGCCTGCTCAAAGCCGCAGCGGTAGTCCCGGTAACCATGGAGGATCAGCAGGGGGATGCGGATCCGGTCAATGTAGGTGATGGGGTTGCCGCGGGCGCGATCCACCAGATAGTCCAGCATGGAGAAATCCCTGGGCACCGTGCCGTAGTTGATAAAGCCCATGTCGCCGGTGCCGTAGGACACCGCCGGATTCACCAGGCAGCGCTGGGTCACGGCGGCGCGGAAATAATCCGTGCGGCCGATGAGTTTATTGGTCATATAGCCGCCGTAGCTGCCGCCGGTGACGCCCAGCCGCTTCTGGTCGATGAAGCCCAGGGACAGGGCATCCTCCACCATGTCCAGCAGATCCTCCATGGCGGCGGGAGACCAGGGCTTTGTGGAG
>CAYPLT010000103.1:0-3011 GCA_964411695.1 uncultured Candidatus Soleaferrea sp. | reverse complement strand
ACCTCCGGTTCTGGCAAATCCACCCTGCTGCATATGCTTGGCGGTTTGGATCGTCCTACAGATGGAACAGTTATGGTTGATGGACAAGACATTTTTTCCTTAAAGGATGAAGCCCTGACCATCTTCCGCCGCAGAAAAATCGGCTTTGTATTTCAGGCATATAATCTTGTTCCGGTTCTGAATGTATATGAAAACATCATTCTTCCCATTGAACTGGACGGCGGCAAGGTCAACAAGGATTTTGTGCAGCAGATCGTGCAGACCCTTGGACTGGATGGCCGTTTGGATGCCTTGCCCAGCCAGCTTTCCGGCGGTCAACAGCAGCGAGTGGCAATCGCCCGTGCCTTGGCGGCAGCTCCAGCTATCATTCTCGCTGACGAACCAACAGGCAATCTGGACTCCAAGACCAGCCAGGATGTACTGAGTCTTTTGAAAGTAACCAGCCAGAAGTTTGCTCAGACAATCGTAATGATTACACATAATGAAGAAATTGCTCAAATGGCAGACCGCATTATCCGTATCGAAGATGGGCGGATCGTCACCCAGAACTAAGGGGAGGTGGCGAAGATGAATGTCAAAAATAGAAAATGTATCAGAAAATTAAGTTGGCGTTCTTTATGGGCATCCCGTAAGCGTAATATCATTGCAATTATTGCCATTGCCCTGACTACGTTACTGTTTACTTCTCTATTTACCATCGTAATGTCCATAAATTCCAGCTATGAGAATTACACCTTCCGTCAGGTGGGTGGATACTGCCATGGGACCTTTAAGGAAGTGACAGAAGAACAGATTCAAAATATATCAGCTCACTCAAACGTAAAAGCCACTGGCAAACGCATAACCATTGGCTACATGGACAGTGGGATTTTCTCAAAAACCCCTGCCGAAGTCAGCTTTATGGATGACAACTGTACCAAATGGAGCTTTGCCGAACCTACTACCGGACACATGCCTCAGAGCGGAAAAGAAATCGCCATGGACACAAATGCCTTGAAACTTCTGGGGATTGAGCCGGAGTTAGGAGCAGAAATTGAACTGACCTATACGGTTGGTGCTTTATCCCAAATGCCTTATGAGAAAACAGATACATTTACTCTGGTAGGTTGGTGGGAGTATGACGATATAAGTCCGGTTCACTATATCAATATCAGCGAAGAATACGCAAAAGAAATAGAAGCGGAAGCTATGTCCAAGGGACTGGAACCGTTCCGTATTGATCTGAATGTGATGATGGCATCCAGCGTGAATATCCGTGGTCAGATGGAGCAAGTTGATCTGGACTTAGGGTATGCTTGGGATGAAACGGGTGAAGGGGAGCTTGTACGCATTGGTGTAAACTGGGGCTACACTTCTTCTCAGCTTGGCGAAAGCATAGACGCATCCACACTGATTGCCATTGTCGCTTTCCTTGCGTTGGTAGTCTTCACAGGCTATCTGATTATCTACAACATATTTCAGATTTCCGTTACCGGAGATATTCGATTCTATGGCTTGCTGAAAACCATTGGTGTCACACCCCGGCAGCTGCGGCGCATCATACGCCAACAGGCACTATTTTTGTGCGTTGTGGGTATTCCGATTGGATTGCTGTTGGGATATGGTGTTGGTGCATCTCTGACTCCTGTAGTAATGGCACGAACCGCTCTTGGTGTCGGAGTTTCGACTGTCAGCACTTCACCGTTGATTTTCTTTGCGTCTGCTCTGTTTGCGCTAATTACAGTTTTGCTGTCCTGCTCCCGTCCGGGTAAGATTGCTGCAAAAGTTTCTCCGGTAGAAGCGACAAAGTACACGGAAATTGTAAGGAGCAAAAAGAAACACCGTACTACCCGTGGTGCAAAAGTGCATCAAATGGCTTTTGCTAACTTGGGACGAAATAAAAGAAAGACTGTCCTTGTGGTTATATCTCTTTCGCTTTCCGTGGTGCTTCTCAATGTCTTGGTCACTTTTACCGGGGGCTTTGATATGGAAAAGTATTTGGCAAAACAGACCTGTGCAGACTTTATAGTAAGTTCTACCGACTATTTCCGTTATAATAGCTCTGGCAGCTTTATCTCTCAGGAACAAATTGAGCAAATCGAAGCGAATACTTCTTCGTCCCTTTCTGGTTGTGGTTACAAGTTGACTGGCTATGAGCCAAATGGCTGGATGAGCGAGGAACACTGGCTGCAGGACATGATGCACTATACATCTGAGGAAAATGCGAAAGCCCTATTGGAACAGCAAAATCGCCGTGATGATCTTGTGAGCCAGAGTGCATTGATTGAAGGTTTGGATAAATCTCTGTTTGAGAAACTGACCGTGATAGAGGGCGATATATCTCCTCTGTTCCAAGAAGATACAAATGCAATCGCTGTGGTAGTCAATACAGATGATTACGGCAACGTGAGTAATCTTGATTTTTACCCGCCTGTAGGTTCTATTCAGACTATAACCTATATTGATGAAGGGTATTATATTGACAGCCGTACCGGAAACCTTTGCGATGAAAACACGCCGTCGGAATATATTCAGTTTCAGATTTCTGCCAGCCATGATGTAGAATATACAGTATGTGCTTATGTCACAGTGCCACACTCTATGAGCTTCCGCTATTATACAACAGGCTACAGTTTTGTGCTTCCTATCGAAAAGCTCAATCATGACAGCCAGCAGGAAAGCATCCCGCTGTTTTACCTGTTCGATGCTCCTAATGATAAGGCAGAAGCATCTGCGGAGAATTATCTTACTGATTTGACTGCTAATGGCTTGTCTGAATTGATGTATGAGAGCAAAGCAACACTCCGAGCCGAATTTGAAGGCTTTCAGAATATGTTCCTGCTGCTGGGCGGATTGCTCTGTACCATTATTGGACTTGTGGGCATTCTGAATTTCTTCAATGCCATTATGACGGGTATTCTTTCCCGTAAGAGAGAGTTTGCTGTTTTACAAGCTGTAGGAATGACCAAGGGGCAGTTGAAAGCCATGCTGGTATATGAAGGACTATTTTACGCACTTAGTTCTGCTCTGTC
>CAYPLT010000102.1:0-3087 GCA_964411695.1 uncultured Candidatus Soleaferrea sp. | reverse complement strand
GACAGATTAAAAAATATTAACCACCAATTATATTTAGAGGCTAAAAAAGTTTTAGAAAAAAACAAAAAAGAAAGGCATATAAGAGGTGGCCTTGCAACTAAAAACAAATATCAAATGCAAAAAATAAAATCTCAACAAAATCATATTCACAATTTATAAAAATTATTTTTATGCACAAAATTTATGAGAACCAATAACTGTTAAAACCGGTCTTGACCACATAAAAGCGTTAGATGTTTTTGCAGGGTTAAAGTAATATATTGCTCCACCTGATGGGTCCCAACCTTTTATTGCCAAATCTGCAGCACGGTAAGCTGAGTCAGCTATCGGTTCATTATAATATTGCCCATCTGAAAGTGCCGAAAATGCACCTGATTCATACAAAACTCCAGATATAGTATTAGGAAAAGACGGATGTTTAACTCTATTAATAATAACTGCACCTACTGCAACCTGACCTTCAAAAGGCTCCCCTCTGGCTTCAGCTGAAATCATCTTTGCCAATATATATTTATCATTCGAGTTAGCTGTTGAACTAGACGAGGTAGTACTTCCACCTGATGAAGAAGTAATGCCTAAAGAATTTAATGTCTCAGAACCTGCTATTCCATCAATTCTAAGCCCCTTACTTTGCTGATATTTTATAACTGCATTTTCCGTATTCTTTCCATAAATACCATCTACTTCACCGTAATAAAAACCTTGATCTTTTAATTTTTGCTGTATCTGAGTGACCTCATTACCTTTAGAACCAAATTTAGATAAAGTTTGAGTTACATCTGTAGATGATTTTAAAACATAAAATAAATAAAAAGTTATTGCAATTATAAATATTAAAGAAATAATAAAAAATTTTATAAAATTTAGCTTTTTAATTTTTTCCAACATATTTTATATCTCCCTTTTTATATTAATTTTGCCAGTGTTTTTATGTCACTCTTATTAAATATTTTATCCAACATCCGCTACAATTATTAATTTAAAAAATATAAAAATAATTATTGAAAATTATATAAATAAGGGTTATAATATATATATGTAGATTTAAAAATAAATAAAAATTAAAAAATATGAATTTTAGGAGTGATTGTATAATGAGTAATTTAGACGAAGTAATTAATAAAGCTAAAGATTTTGTTAACCTGGCTGGCAAAAAAACAGGTGAAATGTTAGAGACATCTAAACTTAAAGTAGAAAAAATGAATAAAAGTGCTGAACTACAAAAAAATTATGAAACATTAGGAAGATTTTGTTATTTAGACTACAAAGGCTTAGAAACACAAAAAAACAGTGATAAAATGAAACAAATAATAAATTCTATTGAAGTTTTAGAATCTGAAATAAAAAATATTGAAAATAGCATTTCTGAAATAAAAAACAATAAAATCTGCGCTTATTGTGGCAACAAAAATAATAAAAAGTTTTTATATTGCACACATTGTGGTTCACCACTTTACCCTAATAACGTTCAAACAAATAATAATGACGAAATTACCATAACCAATGACTATATTAAAAATTCTGATATTACCGAAATCGTTAATGAGGATTCTTGCAACGAAAACTCTAGCAATGAGAATTTTGACAACATAACTTTTAACAATACCACTGATGAAAACACAAACATAAGCGGCTAAATAATTTAAATTATTATATGATTAACAATAAAGAATTTAAATATAAATGCTTAATATGAATTTTTAAGGTAAGACAATATGAAAATTATTGATGTGTATAATTTTTTAAATTCCATTGCACCTTTTAACTTTGCTATGAGTTGGGACAATTGTGGTTTGCTTATTGGAACTAAATTAGCTGAAGTTCATGGAGCTTTAGTATGTTTAGATGTAACAGACAAAATAATAGATGAATGTATTTTTAAAAAATGTAATTTATTAATATCTCATCACCCAATAATTTTTGATGGATTAAAATCAATTGAATGTGATACATTGGTTTATAAGCTAATAAAAAACAACATCAATGTTATTAGCCTTCATACTAATTTAGATGTAGCACAGCATGGTGTAAATTATTCATTAGCCAACGCTTTAAAACTTTATGATTGCAAAGCTTTATCATCTGATATTGATTCTATTGGTTTAGTTGGTAGATTGCAATCTTCTTGCAGCCCATATGAATTGGCTAAATTTGTAAAAAAATGTTTAAACTGTAAAAAAATTAGTTATATCTCCGGGTCCCAAAATATCGAAACTGTTGCTGTTTGCGGTGGCGCCGGAGCAAATATGACTAAGCTTGTAATACATAAAAATATTGATGCCTACATAACATCTGAAATAAAATATAACATATGGCTAGAAGCAAAAAGAGCAGGTTTAACATTAATTGACGCCGGACATTTTAACACAGAAAACCCTATTTGTGATGTATTAACTAAAAATTTAAACAATTATTTTAAAACCGATAATTTTAATGTGGCTCAAAATAATATAGACATTATAGAAGCCATATAAAATTATTTGCATTTTAAAATTGGAAGGAACTTAAATTGTCGAATTTAAAAAATTACAAAGAAGAATATAACGAACATATAATATTTTCTCCAGCAACTGGTGATATAATAGATATTGAAGACATAGATGACCCTGTTTTCAATCAAAAATTAATTGGAGATGGTTTAGCTATTAAACCTCTAAACGGAGAAATTTTCTCTCCATGTAACGGTAATGTTGTACATATTCTTAAAGAAAAACATGCTATTTTTATATCTTGTGATGACGGAACTTTAATATTAATACACATTGGCATTAACACAGTAGAGATGAACGGTAATGGTTTTAATTGTTTGGTTGAAGAAAAACAAAAAATTAATATAGGCGATGTGTTAATTCAAATTGATTTAAATAAAATTAGGGAACATAACAAAGATGATACCATAATTACATTAATCATCAACGAAAACAATGAGAATATTAAAAATATTTTATTTAAGAATAGTGGGCATTGTTTTGCTGCTAAAACTGTATTATTTAAATATAAATAAAAAATAAGCTTGGCTTTTTATGTGCAATCAATTGCATAACATTTAGCTTAGCTTATTTTTATGTTTTTATAAATTTAAAAATA
>CAYPLT010000101.1:0-3131 GCA_964411695.1 uncultured Candidatus Soleaferrea sp. | reverse complement strand
GAAAAACTAATTGTTCAATTCAAATGTCGGTGTCCAGAAAACTGGGTACATATCAAAAACCAAGCCCGGTTTTTTTTTAGTCAATTTATAGAATACCACACCTACAATCTTTTATCAAAAAATTTTTTAGCAAATTATAAATATATTTTGCTAAAAATAATGTTTTGTATTACCCAAATCAAACTGAAAAAATAAAAAAGATGAGCTTCATATAAAATATAAAAACTCATCTTAATTAATATTAAATTTATTTAGTAGCATTATATTTTAACGCTAACTTTGATTTTTTTCTAGCGGCATTATTTTTGTGTATAACACCTTTTGCTGCTGCTTGATCTATTTTTTTAACTGCTAATTTAAAAATTTCATCTTTATTTTCAGCAGACTTAGCAATAGCATCGTTAAACTTCTTTAGAACAGTCTTTAAATTTGTTTTAACAATTTTATTTCTAAGAGTATTCCTATCAATAAGTTTTACTCTTTTTTTTGCTGATTTAATATTTGGCAACCAAATCACCTCCATACAAACAAAAACATAACCAATTTTAAAAAATTAATATCTTACAATAATAAAATATTTTTAATAACGTGAAAATACGGCTTTCAAATTATTTTTCTAGACCAATTATAATAATAACACATTTTTTTTAAAAAATCAACTCAATTAGAATTATTTTTTTATTTTTAATTAATAAATTCATACGTTAATGCAAACACAAAACATATGTTTATTTTTTAGCTTTAATAGT
Source organism: uncultured Candidatus Soleaferrea sp. (assembly GCA_964411695.1). GTDB lineage: Bacteria > Bacillota > Clostridia > Oscillospirales > Ruminococcaceae > RGIG8779. The sequence goes on along the minus strand of CAYPLT010000101.1, from coordinate 2,382 downwards.
ACAGGTATTTCCCCAATATTTTAATGCTTCAACTTCCTTAAACCCTGATTTTTTCAATATTTCTATCTCGTGGTCAACAGTCAACAGCGTGTCATAATGGTACAATTCACCATTTTTAATATTCTGCTGTTCTTTTATTTGATTTAATTTATCAAATAATTCCTTTTCTAAATTTTCTGTATTAGCAAAATAATCTGTTAAGATGAAGTAGCCATTTGGTTTTAATGCTAAAAATAATTTTTTATATAAACTTAACTTTTCTTCCGGGGTAAAATGGTGAAGAGATTCCACTGAAACAGCCGCATCATATTTAATTTCTTCAAAGGGAACATCAAAATAAGAACCTACAATTATTTCTATATTTTTATTAAAAAATTTTTCTTTTAATTTATTTAACATTGCAACCGATATATCTATTGCAGTAACATATGCGCCTGAATTTAATTTAAAGTATTCTTCTAATTCTAAACCTGTACCACAACCTAAGTCCAAAATTTTACTTTTACAATCTTTTGGCAATAGACTAGCTGTATAACTATAAAATTCCAAAGATCCCTCAATATTATTTAACATATGTTTATCATATTCATTAACTCTTTTTGCAAAAAAATCATCCATTTTTTCTAGGGTGCTCATATAAATTCACCTCTTAAAGTCATTAAATTTATTTACTTCATTAAATTTTCATGAAACTTACCTATCTTAAACAATAAATTTTCTGAAAAATGCGGACCAATAACCTGCAAACCTATCGGTAACCCATTGTGCCCTTTGCCACAAGGTAAAGATATTGCTGGTAAACCCGCTATATTTGCAAAAACCGTACACATATCATTCATATACATCTTCACAGGGTCATTAACTAAATTTCCAAATTTAAATGCTGTTGACGGTGCAGAAGGCGTAATAACTACATCACAATTTTTAAATACATCTTTCATCTCAGCTATAATTTTTTTCTGAAACAATTTACCTTTTGTATAAATTGAGTCTACATGACCAGAGCTTAAAATAAAAGTTCCTAATATTATTCTACGTTTTACTTCTTTACCAAAGCCATCCCCTCTGGTATTTTCATACATTTCTTCTAAACTACGGTAATTTCCAGTTCTGTACCCATATTTAACTCCATCAAACCTAGCTAAATTAGAAGATGCCTCCGCTGGTAAAATTATATAATATGCAGCTATAGCATCGCTACCTTTTGGCAAACTTACATCAACAATTTTGGCTCCTCTTTCTTCCAGCATTTTTATAGACTGTTTTACATTACACACTACATCTTCATCTACACCATCTTTAAAATATCTCTCAGAAATTCCAATTTTTAACCCATTTATGTCAAAATCTTCTAAATTCTCATTTATTCTATGGTCAACATGTAATGTTGTAGCATCTCTTTCATCAAATCCACAAATTGCTCTATACAACATAGCAACATCATCAACTGTTTTTGCCAATGGACCTATTTGGTCAAAAGAAGAAGCCAAAGCTATGAGTCCATATCTTGACACTGCACCATAAGTTGGTTTTAGACCAACTGTACCACAAAACGCAGCAGGTTCTCTAACCGATCCCCCAGTATCACTACCCAAACTCATAATAGCTTCTCCCGCTGCCACAGAAGCTGCAGGTCCACTAGAAGAACCTCCTGGCACATACTCTATATTAAGTGGGTTCAAAGTTTTACCATAATATGAATATTCTCCAGAAGAACCCATAGCAAATTCATCTAAATTAAGTTTACCAGTAAAAACAACATTTTGTTTTTTTAGTTTCTCTATTACCGTAGCATCATAAGGTGCAACAAAATTAGATAAAATTTTAGAAGCACATGTTGTTAACGTTCCCTTCACACACATATTATCTTTAATTCCTATAGGTATTCCTGCCAAATCCGATAATTCTTCATTATTTGCTAATTTGTCATCAACTTCTTTAGCTTGCTTTAAAGCTTCATCTTTTGTTACTGTTATATAAGCATTTATTACTTCATCTTTTTCTTCAATGTTATTTAAAACATCTGTTGTAATTTCAACTGAACTACATTTTTTTTCTCTTAACATTTTTGATAATTCTTTTGCAGAAAACTCACTTAATTTCATAAATACCTTTCACCTCTTATTCTATAGTTTTTGGCACAATAATACATCCAGCCACAGATTTTGGTGCATTCATAAGCAATTCTTCATTGGACATAGATTCACTTTCCTCATCTTCTCTAAAGTCCATAGGAAGTAATTCTTCTAATAGAATGTCTCCTAATTTTTCTCCATCTTTTATATTTAAATCTGCCTCATTTAATTTTTCAATCATAGCTATGATTTCATTCATACTTTTTTCCAATTCGTTCGCTTCTGCATCTGTTATTTTTATTTTAGC
>CAYPLT010000100.1:0-3178 GCA_964411695.1 uncultured Candidatus Soleaferrea sp. | reverse complement strand
AATGAGAATAAATACTGAAAATAATATGTTTGTAGTAGAAATTCATATACCTATCAATTAAAAATAAAAAGCTAAAAACAGCTCTCAAGAACTATGGTTAACATAGCAATTGAGAGCTGTTTTGTTCGTTTCAATAAAAATAAAATATATAAATTTAAATTTACACTTTATTGCACATCTAAATCTCTGTGAGTAACAAAAACCTTTATATTTTGCTCTGAAATATGCTTTGACAGCAACTCAACAAAAGTCACCGACCTGTGTTTACCTCCTGTGCACCCTATAGCTATAACTAGCTGACTTTTCCCTTCTTTTTTGTAAAGTGGTAATAAATAATCTAATATATCAAATAATTTTTCTTTGAATTCTTGGGCTTCATTCCATTTCATCACATAATCTTGCACACACACTTCACACCCAGTTCTGTGTTTTAATGCTGGCACATAAAATGGATTCGGTAAAAACCTCACATCAAAAACCAAATCAGAATCGTGTGGAATACCATTTTTAAAGCCAAAAGAAATACAATTAATAACCATCCCATCTTTTAATTCATTGACAAACATTGCTGTTATTTTTTCTTTTAATTGCAAAGCTGACAAACCACTTGTGTCGATAACGTAAGTAGACATAGTTTTAAAAAAATCAAGTCTTGCTTTTTCTTCTTTAATAGCCTCTGTTAACGTTTTGAATTTTTCGCCTATTAATGGGTGTTTTCGTCTAGTTTCTTTATATCTAGAAATAATAACATCATCATTTGCATCTAAAAATAATATCTTATACCTTATGCCATCAGTGTTAATTTTTTTTATTTGTTCGACTAATGATGAAAATAAAATACCGCCTCTTATATCAACAACTAAAGCCATTCTATCTATTTGCGTTCTTTTACATATGTCTGCAAAAGAGTAAATTAATTCCGGTGGTATGTTATCTACACAATAGAACGATATATCTTCAAGAGCTTGAACTGCTTTCGACTTCCCAGCCCCAGACATACCTGTAACAATAACCAAATCCATATTTAACAACCTCTTTTAAATGATTAATATATACGAACTTCTGGTTCAAGGTCATAACCTGTTTGTCTAAAAACTTCATCTCTCACAAAATCAATCAATGTCATAACATCTTTTGCTGTAGCAGAACCTGTATTTACAATAAAACCTGCATGTTTTTTGCTAACCATAGCTCCACCTATAGACTTACCTTTTAAACCACATTTATCAATCAAGGTACCTGCAAAATTACCTTTTGGTCTTTTAAATATACTACCTACATTTGGGTATTCTAACGGTTGCTTAGTTTTTCTTCTTTGCATAAATTCGTCCATTTTGTTTTTAATCTCTGCTTGATTACCTTTTTTTAACTCAAATTTTGCCGCTGTTATTATAAATCCATTTTCCATATACACACTTTTGCGATATCCTAACCCCATATCTTCTTTTAAAATTACGCCTTCATTATTATTTTGGTCTATGTAGTTGCTACTTACAATAATATCTTTTATTTCTCCGTCATATGCACCTGCATTCATAAAAACTGCTCCTCCTATATTCCCAGGAATACCCCAAACAAATTCAAAACCCGCTAAAGAATGTTCCATTGCCAAATAAGCGACTTTAGCAAGAGGCATGCCTGCCGAAGCTACAATTATATTTTCATCTTCTAATTTAACAGACGCCATGTTGGAACCAATATTTATAACCGCACCTCTAAAACCTTCATCTTTAAACAAAATATTAGACCCATTGCCTATAACAACATAAGGCACATCTTTTTCTCTACAAAACCGCAGAACAGACTTTAATTGCATTATGTCATAAGGCTTGATGAAAACATCAGCTAGCCCACCGATTTTAAATGATGAATGTCGGCTAAGTGGCTCATTTAAACAAAATTCACAACCTAATTTATTCATAAAATTAGAAAACTCATCTATATGCATTTTAAAACCTCTTTAAACCAATAAAAGTCAAAATAATATTATTTATTTAGCAGACATGTACCTTTTATATCTCTACCTCTAATATCTTTTACAGCTTTAACTAATTTATCAAAATCTGTGTTTATGATTAATTTTTCAGGGAATTCAATTTCACTAAGCATTCTTAAAGCATCATCTACTTTTGCAATGTTTAATGCAAAATGAGAATCAGAATCTACTACAATTGGTACTTCATATTTTTTACAAAGTTTAGCTATTTCTTTGCAATTCACATTTGCACCTTCTCTTATTTTAAAAGAGCATGAATTTATTTCTACTATTTTATGATTAATTTTAAATTCTTGAATAACTCTTTCATAGTCATACTTAAAATGTTCTGTACCTGAATGACCTATTACATCAACGTATTTATTTTTACACACACCAAGCCAAGCCTTAGTATGGTCATCTTGAGAGCCTGGAGTTAAAACTGGCACATGCATAGAAGCAATAACCCATTCTAGGCCAGCTATAAATTCATCTGGAACATCTATGTTACCTTCAAAATCTACAACATTAGCTTCCACACCTTTTAGTAAATAAACTCCATTAACTTCTCTAGGCAAAATTCTAAGGTTAAAAAAGTAGTATGGATGAGGAGAATCTGGCAATGCCGTACAATGATCTGTGATAGCTATTAAATCTAACCCTTTTTCTTTTGCGGTAGCTAAATTTTCAAGCAATGTGCTGTAAGCATGACTTGAAGCTACCGTATGACAATGCATATCTGCAATAACTTTCAACATTAACAACAACTCCTTTAAAAACTATTTTTATTTATAATTTTTAAATTTCTTAAATTAATAATCACATAGCTCAAAATCTATATAACCTGAAAAAACATCTGTTTTAAGCACTTTTACCGTCACGGTGTCTCCGATTTTAATGCTAAACTCATTGTCTTTCAAATTTTTAAATTCTATCATGTTTACCATTTCATATTCTCCGTCTGGCAATGTATTTTTGTGCACTAAACCTTCTATAAAGTTAGGCAACATGACATAAAAACCATGACTAGCAACTGAAGAAACAATACCATAGAATTCCTTACCAATAAAATCTGTCATATAATATGCTTTATAAACATTTTCACATTCTCTTTCGATGTTATCTGCATTTTTTTCACATACACTGCTTTCAAAAGCTACGTCACTAACTCTACCAATAAAGTATTTATGAGTACGTTCTGAA
>CAYPLT010000099.1:0-3227 GCA_964411695.1 uncultured Candidatus Soleaferrea sp. | reverse complement strand
AAGTGTAAAAGTTTTAGAGCAAAAGCTTAATGAATCTGGATTTTCTGTGATTGATGACAAAATAAATTCTCTTTGGAACCCTGATGAAGGTGATTTGATTAAAGTTCCTGAATTAGTAAAAAATTTGATTTTTTAAAATTAACCACTTAATCAGCTATCTTGCTGACTTTTTGATGATGGACTAGACAACAACTGACAGAAAATCATAAAAAAATATTAACGTTTGAAATACCCTTAGACTTACCGGAATGCAAATCTGTTACAGAAGAAGGAAAAACAACAGTTAGAAAAATATATTTATGGTTTACACAGATGCAAAACATTCAATATTAGACAATGGTTATTTGGGTCAATAAATAGAATAATCAAACTTTTAGTGTGATTAAGAAAAATTTTAAAAAAATCTATTGACAAAAAATGGTAAATGCACTATTATATAAAAGGAAGTTACATAAGAAAACCGAACTTGGTCTTAGTGCCGGGCTCGGTTTTTTTATGTTTTTAAAATTTTTTAGAAAAAATTTTAAAAACTACTTGACTTTTATTTCAAAAAGAGTAAAATAATAATTAGCACTCATATTAATTGAGTGCTAATTAGAAAAGTTTTTAATGTTTAGTTGGAGGGGATGTGGTTTTGCAATTAGATAATCGCAAGATGAAAATTCTAGAATTAATAATTGATGCGTATATAAAATCAGGCGACCCTGTGGGTTCAAAAACCGTCTCTCAATTGTTAGATAATAAAATTTCTTCAGCAACTGTTAGAAACGAAATGGCAGTTTTGTATGACCTTGGCTATTTAGAGCAACCTTACACTTCTGCTGGGAGAGTACCTTCACAGCTTGCATATAGGCTTTATATAGACCAAATTATGCAAAAAAAAGTTTTGTCTCAAGAGCAACTTAAGCAAATAGAAGCTTGGTTTAATCTTACAGACCTAGATTACACCTCTTTAATTCAAAATGCAGGTAAAATGCTTTCTCAAATAACTTCATGTATGACTGTTCTTTCTTCAATGACTTTTAAAGATTTGGTTATTACTAATGTTGAAGTTATTGAAATAGCAAACAGGACTTTGGCAATTATTGTGTTAACTTCAAGCGGAATAATAAAAAGTAAAGTCTGTAGGGTTAATTTTGATTTAAACGTTGACACTGTGGACATGGTTTATCGGTTTGTTAATAATGCTTTTGGAATGAAGTCTGTTGAAGAAATTTCTCAAAATTATATTAATGCGATTTGTTCTAATTTGGAAAGTTACCATTCTTTTTTTATTCCAATTTTTTATAATGTTTATGAAATGTGTTGTGGCTTGCAAACTTCTGATTTTTATATAGATGGCCAGACTAATTTATTGTACCATAAAGAACTTAAAAATGTAGCTGCAGATGTGATTAAATTTTTAAATGATAAAAATACGGTTAATAATATTATCAATAATATTTTTGAAAATGTGGGTTACAATAATGTCGCTTATGTTAAATTTGGTAGAGAATTAAAAAAAGCAGTGCTTTCAGATGTTGGGTTAATTGTTGCTAAATATGACATTGGTAGTATTGGTGCTGGAGCTATTTTGGTTGTTGGTCCTGATAGATTAGATTATGCGAGCTTGGTGCCTTGGGTTGAATATTTTTCTGAAATGTTATCTGTAGTTTTATCAAGGTCTCTTGAAATAACATAAAAGAACTTGTTGAAACTGATGGTAAAAAACGTGTAAAGGAGAGATGATTTTGGAAAATATAAAAGACAAAGAAAAAAATGATTTTATAGAAACATTAGAGGTAGGTGAAGAAGAGCAAAATCAAAAAGAAGAAAAAAGCCAACCAGAAAATTTAGTTAATGATTTAAAAAATAAAATAAAAGAAATCGATGGTAAATATAATGAGCTTAATGATAAATATTTAAGATGTTTGGCAGAATACGATAATTTTAGAAAAAGAACATCTAAAGAAAAAGACAGAATTTACACAGATGCTATTGGTAGCTCAGTGAAAGGAGTTTTAGATGTTTTAGACAATTTTGAACGAGCTCTTAATTGCCAAATAGAAGATGTAGAAATGAAAAAAGGGTTTGAAATGATTTTTAACCAACTTTTAGAATCAATAAAAAAACTTGGTGTAGAAGAAATAAAATCTGATGGTGAGATTTTTAACCCGACTTTACACAATGCAGTAATGCATATAGAAGATGAAAAATATGAAGCTAATTATATTGTAGAAACTTTGCAAAAAGGTTACAAAATAAAAGATAATATTATTAGATATGCTATGGTAAAAGTAGCAAATTAAATCAAATATTAAATTATATAATAAAAGTAATAGAAAGAGGTTTTATTTATGGGAAAAATTATTGGTATAGACTTAGGTACAACAAATTCATGTGTTGCGGTTATGGAAGGCGGAGAAGCTGTTGTTATAGCTAATGCTGAAGGTGGCAGAACGACTCCATCGGTAGTGGCTTTTTCAAAAGATAACGAAAGAATGGTTGGTCAAGTTGCTAAACGTCAGGCTATTACTAACCCATTAAAAACAATTAGCTCGATTAAAAGGCATATGGGTACAGATTATAAAGTGGATATTGATGGTAAAAAATATACACCACAAGAAATTTCAGCCATGATACTTCAAAAATTAAAATCTGATGCTGAAGCTTATTTGGGTGAAAAAGTAACAGAAGCTGTTATAACTGTTCCAGCTTACTTTACAGATGCTCAAAGGCAAGCAACAAAAGATGCTGGTAAAATAGCAGGTTTAGATGTTAAACGTATTATTAATGAGCCAACAGCGGCTGCTTTGGCTTATGGTATGGACAAAGAACATGAGCAAAAAGTAATGGTTTATGACCTTGGTGGAGGTACATTTGATGTTTCTATTATAGAAATGGGTGATGGTGTACAAGAAGTTTTAGCAACTGCTGGTAATAATAAATTAGGTGGCGATGATTTTGATGAAAGAATTATTAACTATTTGGTTAGCGAATTTAAAAAATCTCAAGGTATAGACCTTACAAGTGATAAAATGGCTATGCAGAGACTAAAAGAAGCTGCAGAAAAAGCAAAAATAGAACTTTCTGGAATGATGCAAGTTAACGTTAATTTACCGTTTATTACAGCTGATGCTTCTGGTCCAAAACATTTAGATGTTAACATTACAAGAGCAAAATTTGACGAGCTTACATCAGACTTAGTTGAAATGTCTATTGGTCCTGTTCGTCAAGCACTATCTGAT
>CAYPLT010000098.1:0-3249 GCA_964411695.1 uncultured Candidatus Soleaferrea sp. | reverse complement strand
CCCAACCCAAAAAAACATACCCTTCTTTTTTCGGGCTAAATTTTTCACTTAATATATTTGGACTTTTATGCTCATATACTATTACACCGTTTTTACTAAGAGTTGTCTGATATCCATCATCTGTTTTTTCAACTTTTCCACCATTTAAATCATAAGACACGTTGTCGTATTTAAGCTTCCATATAGCTACCAACTTATTATCACATAAATTATCTATACTTTCATTCGGCGAATATAAGCTATTTGTAGATTTTTCTCCCCAACCCAAAAAAACATACCCTTCTTTTTTCGGGCTAAATTTTTCACTTAATATATTTGGCCCACTATGGTTATATTTAATATAATCTTTTATATCTGATGACTCAACAAAGCCATTACCATACTCACCAAATTCTCCACCGGCTAAATTATAATATACATTATTTCCAACTTTATGAGATACTAGAGTACAATCACTCGGTTTTGAATCAACAAATTTCAAATCTTTTAAATCACTTAATTTTGTAAAATCTTGACTATTAGGTACTACCATTTTATATATATAATATGTATACCAGTTGTCAGCATTTTTGTCAGTCATACTATATTCTACTGCTTGTTTTGAATTCATACTTTCGTAAACTTTACAAAATTCATAATATTTTTTATTTTTATCATCTTGCAAAAACACTTTATTTGCTTGACGATTTAACATTACATAAACTTTATCATCTTTTTTTAAGTTTTCAGAATTTTGGCAAAAAATTGAAGTAAACTTTCCTTGTTGAGTGCCACCATCAAAGACGTTCTGGTTACCTATGAATAAAAAAATGTGTTTCTTAGTCAAATAATCTAAACCTTGAATTGTTTCTTGTTGACCTCCTGTATCTTGCGCATAAATGTTACCATCATATATACCATTTATAACTGAATAGTGTCCTCCATCACCTACTACTAAAGGAGAGTTACAATTTTTTACTGCAAAATATATTAACCCCATTGCCCACTGTTGAGCAGTCCCTATTTCCTCAGAAAACTCCTCATTACTTAATCCATAAACTTTTCTAGTAATGTTTGGTTGTGCAAACATAAAACAGTTTGCATTTTCTAACCCTGCTGCTTCTAAAACCACATCAACAAAAGTTTGAATTTCATCATTTAAACCTGATGTAAATACATCGCTATAGTTTGTTGTAGAAAGTCTACCACTACATAAATAAACTAAAAAAGCAGTCTCTTTATTAATATCCTTTGTGTTAACCTCAGAGGCTCGCTCTTTATTTATTTTGCCACTTACACCATATGCATTCCAAAAATTTGTAAATAACCTTTCAAATTCTTGTGTATTTCTATGTTCACCTGTATATTTGTTGCTTATATTTATACATTTTTCACCATATTCCTTATATATAGAGTCTGTATTTTGTAACTTATTGTTCTTAACTAAATACTCCCTTAGCATCATTTGCCCAGAAGTAGCCCAGCACCAATTAGGATACTGTTGAATAGCCGGTGATATTCCAATGTGACAATCCCAATCTCCTGCTGCAAAAACATGATTACTACCAATAAAAACACCCGGCAGAAATATTGCTACCGCTAAAATACTAGAAATAATTTTTTTATAAAATTTCATATAATAGTCCTCCTATTTTTCATTAATAATATTTTCAATTTAATTGTAACATATATAAACCTATTTGTCAAGTAAAAAAATAAATTAAATTACATTTTTTTTCGAAATAATCAAATTGATATATTATCGGTTCTCCATATTTTTGCAAAATTACTATGTTTATATGATTGTTTTCTTGCTTCTTGTCCAAAAATATTTTATTTACTAGTCTATTATATTCCAAATCTATATTAATTGGTAAATTAAATTTTCTCAGTAACTCATAAATTTCATTATACACTTCATTATTAGATAAATTTTTTTCGATAGCTAATTTAGTTACCATCAACATTCCTAAACCTATAGCCTCACCATGCAATAACTTCCCATAACCCACTAAATTTTCTATTGCATGCCCAAAAGTGTGCCCAAAATTAAGAATTTTTCTTTCACCTCTGTCAAACAAATCTCTTTCAACAAAATATTTTTTTATTTGTAAACTTCTTAAAACTATTTCTTCTAAATTATTAAATATATTTTCTGTCATTAATAATTTTTTCAATTCTGAATCTTTAATCATGCAATATTTTATAACTTCTGCCATTCCAGAAGAAAACTGCCTTTCATCTTGAGTTTTTATAAAATCTACATCACAAATAACCATTCGAGGGCTGTAAAACCCACCTATTAAGTTTTTGCCTTCTTCTAGGTTTACTCCATTTTTACTACCCACCGCAGCATCAACTTGTGACATTAATGTAGTTGGTATATTAATTAAATTTATTCCCCTCATATAAGTTTGGGCTACAAATCCAGAAATGTCACTAATTACGCCTCCACCAAAAGCTATTATATAATCATCTCTGTGAAATCCATAATTTACCAATTCATGGTATAATTTATTTACTGTATTTAAATGTTTAGATTTTTCTCCATTCGCAATTATAAATTCAAAAAATTTTGTTTTTAACAAAGTTTTCAAAAAAATTTCATACATCCCCCAAACTTTGTCATCGGATACAACCATCACTTTTTTTCCATTAATTTTCTCATTTATCCCTAAACTTTTTAATATTCCAGATCCAATAAAGACATCATATTCATTACTTATATTTATTTTTTTCATAATAATCCTCTAAAAATTAAAAAAATATCATTTTTAATCGGTTACTTTCATATACTAAAATATGGCTTGCCTACAACAGTATAATATTATAAATAAAAAGGAAGCGATAAATATGAAATTACCTTTAAAAATTATTTTCACTTTTTGTATGTTTGCTATTTTTTCATCTTTTAGTTGTGTATTTGCCAACAATTATTACACAAATAAAAATAATAATATTTTATACACCTCATCTATTAAAACTTCCCTACCACTATCAGGTAAAATAACATCATTTTTTGGCTACAGAATTCACCCAATTACTTACAATTTAGACTTTCATCCAGCTATTGATATTAGCTCAAATATTAACAGCAACATTCATTCCATTTTACCCGGCACAGTAAAAGAAACCGGTCAATCAGACATTTACGGAAAATATATTAAAATTTCTCATCAAAATAATATAGAATCTATGTACTGCCATTGCAATAAAATTCTAAAAAAAAAGAAATCAACATGTTTCTAAAGGTCAACTTATTGGCAAAGT
>CAYPLT010000097.1:0-3249 GCA_964411695.1 uncultured Candidatus Soleaferrea sp. | reverse complement strand
TCATTAGATAAACTTTTAGAAAAAATATATTCAGAAACAAATTTTTACAATATTGTTAGCATAAAAAATGGTGGCGTAAAACAACAAGACCATTTAGACATTTTCAAAAACATAGCTAAAGAATTCTCTGAAACCAGTAGCAATAACTTAATGGAATTTGTTTATTATTTAGATAACATTATTAAGTTCAAATCTTCTTTTATAATTAATAATTCTGAAGAATATGATAACGAATCTGTTAAAATAATGAGCATACATAAATCTAAAGGTTTAGAATTCCCTATTTGCATTTTGGCCGATTCTAACCGCCAATTTAATAAAATAGATATAAAATCTGCTATATTATACCATCCTGATATTGGCATTGGAATAAATAAATTTGATGACAAAAAAAATATTAAATATGCTACTGTTCCTAAAAATGCAATAAAATTACAAATTGAAAAAAATATGCTATCTGAAGAATTAAGAATACTTTATGTAGCCTTAACTCGTGCAAAAAATAAACTGATGATAATCATTTCAGATAACGAATATGAGAAAAAATTTTTTTACTGGCAAAACCTTTTATCAGCAGATTATCAAATCACTGATAAAATAAATAACTCTAATAAAATTTCTTCATATGTATTAAAACAAACAAAATGTTATGAAGATTTTTTTATAATATCTTTATTAACTCACCCAGAAATTAAAAATATTCTAACTGATGTCTGCATACCACAAAAGATAGATAATATACCTAAAATTAAAATTGTTATTCAAAATTTAGAAAATTTAAAAAATGTTAATAATTGCATAAGTGATAACAATGTCTACAATTACAAAAATGATAGCACTCGCAATATCAATGATTTAAATATCCAAATATTACAAGATAAAAAAATAATTGATAATATAAAACAAAGAATCAATTACAGCTACCCCAACAAAAATTTAATGAACATACCATCTAAATGTAGTGTCTCTGAACTTGCAAAAAACGATATGTCAAATGAATTTTTCAAAAATAAACGTCCAAAAATATTATATAAAAACAATTTATCAGGTGCCGAAAAAGGCAATATAATTCATAAATTCATGCAATTTGCTAATTATGAAAATGCTAAACAAGATTTAAAATCTGAATGCCTAAGACTTTTAAAAGCCGAATTTTTGTCTCAAGAAGAATACGAAAATTTAGATCAGCAAAAATTATCTCAGTTTTTTAATTCTAAATTATATGAAATGATGGTTAAAGCTAATAAAATTCACCGTGAAATTAGATTTGTTCAACCTATTCCAATTATGCTATTAAAGAATTTTTTTAATTTAAACAACTTAAAAGATTCATCTAATAATAGCGTTATAATACAAGGTATTGCTGACTGCGTAATTGAAAATGATGATAACATAATAATTATAGATTACAAAACAGATAAAGTTAAAAATTTAAATGAATTATTCAAAAAATATTATAGGCAATTAATTATATACCAACAAGCATTATCTAAAATATTTAATAAAAAGTCTTCTGCAATTATTTATTCTTTTTATTTAAACGACTATTACACAATGAAACAAAACCGAGCCTGATAAATTTCAAGCCCGGTTTTTTAATTTAATTTTGATTCTTAGTCTACATTTTTTACTTTTCAAAAAATTCAAATAACTAAATAAAAATTAAATTTTTGCATTTAAGTCATAACCTAACCATTTCATTTGCCTAGAATCATTTCTCCAGTTATTTTTAACTTTAACCCAACACTGCAAATTAACTTTAATGCCTAACATATCTTCAAGTTCAAGCCTTGCCATAGATGCTATTGTTTTAAGCGCCTCACCCTTTTTACCTATTATTATGCCTTTATGGTTATAACGCTCGCAATAAATCACTGCTTCAACATCTAAAATTTTATTGCTTCTTTCTTTCATTTGCTCAATAAAAACAGCTACACCATGCGGAACCTCTTGAGAAAAATAGGTTAAAATTTTCTCTCTTATAATCTCAGAAACAACTTCTCTTTCCATTTGGTCTGTTACCATGTCTTCTGAAAAAAAATGAGGAGAAGGTTTAGTATACTTATTTAATTCATTAAGTAATAGATCTAATCCATCATTTTGTTTCACAGAAATTGGAATTATGCTGTCAAAATCAATCTTATCTTTATACATATTTATAACTTGTAAAATATCTTCTTTTTTTTTCAAAAGATCTATTTTATTAACTACCAAGATAACATTAGTTTTTAAATTTTTTATTTGGTTAATTAAGTTTTCTTCTATTGTTGAAATAAATTTTCTAGTAGCTTCAACTACTAAAATACATACATCTATATCTAGTGCTGCACTTGTTACCTGCTTTGCCATATAATCGCTAAGTTTGTTCTTTCTCTTATGTATTCCCGGAGAATCTAAAAACACAAATTGAGTTTCATTTTGTGTTAAGATGCCAGTAATTTTATTTCTTGTTGTTTGTGGTTTATTGGAAACAATAGATATTTTTTGACCTACCAACGCATTCATTAAAGATGATTTACCAACATTAGTTAACCCAACAATTGTCACAAACGCAGATTTAGTTTCTATATTCTTCATAACATCACCATATTTTTTTAAAAAATTTATTTAATACAAAACGTCTTAAATATTTTATTCTCTACAAGAATATTATAACATAAAAAAACATATAAATTTCTTAAATTTAATATTTTATTTAATAATTTTAAGGAGAAAAAAATGTTTATAATGTCTTTTAAGTTTAATAAAATAAAAAAAATATTTTTATTTTTATTGTTTTCGTTCTTAATCGGGTTTATAATAATATTTAACCACAATAAAAATTTAAATATGCATACTCAAGAAAATTTAACCCACCCTATTTCTTTAAACGGAAAAACCAACGAAAGCAGAATTAAGTTCTTTACTAATTATGGTTGGAAGCTTTCTGGTGAGCCTTGCGAAGTTTATGATGTACTTATTCCTCAAAACTTTGACGATGTTTTTAACAATTATAACGATATTCAAAAAAATCAAAAAATGAACTTAGAAAAATATAAGGGTAAAAAAGTTAAACATTACAGTTATGAAATTTTAAATTATCCAAACCATAATGAAAATATAAGAGGTAATTTATTAGTTTACAACGGTCAAATAATTGCTTGTGATATATGTTCTCTTGATTTAAATGGGTTTATGCATGAAGTTTTTTAAAAGTTAATCAAAACAAAAAAATTAAATTTAGGAATTATAATTTATGAGCTATAGTAA
>CAYPLT010000096.1:0-3303 GCA_964411695.1 uncultured Candidatus Soleaferrea sp. | reverse complement strand
AAAATATTTAATAATAGTTGCTTGATTGATTAATAATTTACTTGTAAACGTAGCTATAATTAACCCATTTTCATCAAGGTTTAGAACTTCAATTATCTCCATTATTGGATTCTATTGGGTTAAGTACATTGCCTGTAACTTCAACGCAAAATTTAAATGATTCGTAGCGTGTTCCATAAAATAAAATATCTCTTTCCGGTAAGTTTATATAAATTTTAAGTATTATTTGATGGTTTAATTTCTGATATTCTATTGTTGGAGAATACCCCGTCATACGGCAAACTGAAAATTTATCACATTCACTTATCATCTGTTGTAACCAGTTTTTAGTTTCTTCGTTCTTATTAAAAGTCAAATCATTATAATTATTTTCATTTTCCTTTTGAGCCTTAACCTTAAATTTAATGAACTGATTAGCTTCAAACAAATTTCCAGGATTACCAATTTCTTTTTCTGTTGCGATTTGATCTAAAGTATCTAATTTGTTTTTCTTTGTATCTTCTAAATTCAACATAGCCAAAACTTTATTTACCACTTCTTTTTCGATTTGTTCTTTTTGGTCAGAGTCTGTTATTTTTGAAGAAAATTTACTTGGGTCACAATTTATTACGAATTTACACAAACCTATGTTACATTGTATCATTGGCACTTCGTATTCTATGCTACCAGCAATGTTTTCTCCTAATTTTATGCCTTTATCATCTTGAAATGTCACTTCTGCTGCGGTCACCATATCATGCATATTGAAAAATGTTGGGGTTGAAAGAACGCAACACACCGCCATTATTTCTGCAATTAATTTACCTTTATTTTTCATAAACATCATCCTTTTTTATAAGTTTTTTAATATTATTTTTAAAATTCACAAATTAATAACTACTCTGTTTTGACTGTAGGAGATCTACAATATTTTTTATATGTAAAATATTGACAAATTATTGTTTTTATGTAGATGAAATAAATCTATAATTATTATATCATCACTAAAACTTCAAGTCAATAGCTTTCTGTATATTTTTTTTTGTTAATTTTTGTTTAAAATCATTTTTATTTATTTAATAGGTATTTTTATGCTAAATGTTTATTTATTTTAATTTATATTTTACTTTTATTTTCAAATATGCAATTTAACTGATTACGCGCTCGTTCTGGTTTATAAAATCTTTTATATCATATACCGTAAAATTCAACAAAAAAAAATACACAATATTTTTAATTTAGTCTTGACAAAATCGATATAATGCTTATAATTATATTATGGTAGATGAACTGTTATTTCCGCCCATAGCTTAATTGGATAGAGCATCAGATTCCGGTTCTGGCGGTTGCAGGTTCAAATCCTGCTGGGTGGGCCATGAGGATATTTGAAATGTCATCGTTATTATAACATAAAAATATGTTAGGTAATTTAAAACAACCTACAATTTCATTGATTTAATAAATTTATTATAATCACACAAATAATTCATCTAACTCAAGAAAGGAGTTTATTTATGGGGTTCTCAGAGATTCTTTTGCTGTGCGGTGGGTTAGCTTTGTTTTTATATGGCATGAATATTATGGGGGTTGGTTTAGAAAAAATATCAGGCGGTAAATTACATCAAACATTAGAAAAGCTTACAAGTAACATTTTTAAAGCTATTGCCCTAGGAGCCGTTGTTGCAGCCCTTACTCACAGTGCTTCTGCTACCACAATAGTAGTTGTTGGGTTGGTTAATGCAGGTGCCATAAAACTTAAACAGTCAATTGGCGTAATTATGGGTGCAAGCGTCGGAACAACCATAACAGCTCAAATATTAAGGTTTGACAATAGTATTAATAATAATTTTTTTATTAATCTTCTGTCAGTAAGATCTCTTGCTCCTATTTGCGCAATCATCGGCATTTTAATGTTTACCTTGTGCAAAAAGCAAACATACAAAAGCATTGCAGAAAGCTTAATGGGCTTTAGCATTTTGTTTTTTGGCATGAATTTTATGGAAGATTCTATGATTGGGTTAAAAGAACACCCTTACATTAAAGACCTATTTGCTACTTTAGCCAACCCTATTTTAGGAATTTTAGTCGGTGCCATAGTTACTGCAATACTACATAGTTCTGCAGCATCTGTTGGTATTTTACAAGCTTTATCTGCTTCGGGTAACATAACTTACGCTGCTGCTCTTCCCATAATTATGGGGCAAAACATTGGTACCTGCATAACCCCAATAATGGCAGGGTTCGGTGCAAAAACAAACGCTAAAAGAGTCTCATTCATAAATTTGTATTTTAACATTATTGGTTCGATTTTATTTTGCTCTTTTATATACAGTTACCAACATTTTATTGGCTTCAATTTTTGGTCTTCGGCTATTGACAAAGGTAGTATAGCAGACTTTCATACATTGTTTAACGCTGTAACTGCTTTAGTTTTATTGCCATTTACTGGATTTTTAGAAAAACTTACCATTTGGACCATAAAAGACAAACAAGAAAAATCTGATGATGCTTCTCAGTATTATTTATCTTCATTAGATGACAGATTGTTGCTTTCACCAGGTTTAGCTTTAATTAAATGTAACGACACCGTTTTAACAATGTCTAAGTATGCAAAGAAAAACTTTGACCAATGCCTCTCTTTAATGAATCATTTTGACAGTTCAGTTGCCGAAAAAATCAAAAAACGTGAGCTGTCCATAGACCAAATGGATGATAAGCTTAGTAATTACTTGTTAAAACTGTCATCTGAGCCTCTTTCGGAAACTGACAGTTTAAAAATTTCAGACATGTTTCACCATTTAGGCGAATTTGAAAGAATAAGTGATAACGTAGTAAACATAGTAAAATCGTTAGAAAATTTAAATCAAAACAAAACCAAGTTATCAAAAACTGCCATTAGAGAAATCTCAATTTTTTCATCAGCTATTGCTGAAATTTTAAACGACAAAATTGAAGTTTTTATAACCAACAATGTTGAGCTTGCTTACAATGTTGAACCACTAGAGCAAGTAATAGACGCTATGAAGAGCACAATAAAAAGGCGCCATATTGATAGGTTAAAAGATGGAATATGCACAATTGATGGTGGCATAATTTTCTTAGATATATTAGCTAATTTAGAAAAGGTCTCAGACCATTGCTCTAATATAGCATTATATATAATCGGACGTGCATCTCACACCGAGTTTAATACACATACATATACAAAAGAGCTACATGAAGGCAAATGGGAAGATTATAACAATAAATATATTGCTTATACCCAAAAATATTATGCTGAATTATAGTGTTAATAATTTAATAATTAATTTTTTTATGTTAAGG
>CAYPLT010000095.1:0-3488 GCA_964411695.1 uncultured Candidatus Soleaferrea sp. | reverse complement strand
ACTTCATGAAAAGACCCCCAATACTGGGTGTCCAGTATTGGGGGTACATATCATTATCAAGTTCGGTTTTTGCACTTTTTAATGTTAGAGAGTTAAATTTTTAATATTAAATCATGTGTTTTGTCATCTAGTAATACAGTGTAGGGAAAGTTATTTTTGTCTTCTGTTGATTTTACTATTTTTAAATTTATTTTAGTGTTGTTTATTTTTATTCCTGCTTCAAAACCTTGCCATTCAGACGGTAGCTTAGGATTGATTTCTAAATTTCCGTTTTTTAAATTTATTCCCAGTAAAGATTCTACTGTTGTTTTATAAAACCAGCCTGCAGCTCCAGTGTAAATACTCCAACCACCATGACCTATTATAGATTTATTAGAATATACATCGCCTGAAATGTAATAAGGTTCGGTTTTGTATTTTTGTGCAAGTTTTTCGTTGCGACATCTGTAAGCAGGGTTTAACATTTTTAGCAGTTTGTAGCCGTTATCTACTTCGCCAAATTCTATTAATGCCATAGCTAACCATACACCTGCATGCGTATATTGTCCACCATTTTCTCTTATTCCTTTTGGGTAAGATTTTACATATCCAGGGTTTTGACTTGAATTTACAAATGCTGGATGGAATAATTTTATTAACATATTTTCTTCATCTACTAAATAATTTATTGCGCTTGTTAAACTTTTTTTAACCCTATCTTTATTAGGCATATTTGAAAATACACTAAAGCTTTGTGGCAAAGAATCTATTTTACATTCATCAGAATTTTGACTTCCCATTTTTTCACCGTCATCATAAAATGCTCTTAAATACCAGTTACCGTCCCAACAGTTTTTGTCAATATTTTCTTTAAGTTGGTTAGAAATTACAATATATTTGTTAGCTAAATCAGAATCTTTTTTTAATTCACATATTTTGGAAAATTTTTCTAGTATTATAGAAAGAAACATGCCTAGCCAAACGCTTTCACCTTTGCCTGATATTCCTACACGGTTATATCCATCACTCCAATCTCCACAACCGATTAGTGGCAAACCATTTACGCCACAATTTAATGAATGTTCAATGGCTTTTAAGCAATGTTTGTAGATTGATTCTTTAATATCTGCTTTTTGAGGTGCAAAATATCTTTCACTTTCATTATTGCTTAAAATTTCACCATCTATATAACGAGTTTTAATTTCTAAAATTTCTAAATCAGATGTTTTGCTTACATATTCTGATGTTACATAAGGTAGCCAAAGTAAATCATCACTATACCTAGTTCTAACGCCTTTTATATTGTCGTCTGTTGATGATATGTTATGCCACCAATGTAGAACATCACCTTCTTTAAATTGAACGCAAGAGGCTCTAATAATTTGTTGTTTAGTGATGTCGGGATTAAGATTTAAAAAACATAACGCATCTTGTAGCTGGTCTCTAAAACCATAAGCACCACCACATTGGTAAAATCCTGTTCTAGCCCATATTCTTCCACATATTATTTGATGAGGTAGCCAAGTGTTTATCATATGATTCAATGCTAAATCTGGTGTTTTAATTTTAATTGTGTTTTTTAAATTCTCAGATGGAGCAGGGAAAAGAGTAACATTATTTTCTAGTTGCTTTTTTGATTTTACAAAAGAAAGGCAGAATTGTAGAGTTTGTGCGCTGTTACTTTCAATTGTTATTTCTGGTATTAATGTAGCGCAAGTATTAGATGCTTGAGTTTGATTTTCTTCCCAATTGCCACAAAAAAACTTATATTTATCTGTGATGTAAAATATGTTATTATAATTGCCGGTTAAAGAAAGAGAAATCATTTTTTGGTTCAGGCAATGTGTTACTATTATAGATTTATTTTGAATTTGACTGTATGTTTTATTTGTATCTTTTTCATTTACACCTAAAATAGGTTCTAGATAATAGGCAATTTTAAAATTAATTTTTTGCGAAGATTTATTTTGAATGCCTACATTGCAATATTTTTTATTACCTTTTTGAGGAACAAATACAGTTATTGTATACTCTAAATTTTCTATAACACCTTTATATACGGCACTGGTAGGTGAAAATATGGCTAATGCTCCGGACAACATATTATAATATTTATTATTGATGCTAAGTATTAGCAATTCACCATCGTTGTCTGTAGCAATGTCGTTAAACCATGGTGTTAATTTATTTTCTCTAGAATTTGTTGCCCAAGTAAAGCCAAGGTTATTGTCTGATAGTAATGTGCCAAAAGTTTGATTTGAAAGTATGTGAGTGTATGGTAAGGGTGAAGATTTGTTAACATAAAATTGATTTTCGAAAAATTGACCTCCTGAGACTGCGTAACTGTTTGGTATTTTAATGTTTTGAGGAGAAGATTTTAATATTTTAATTGGTGAATATTTTTCTTGGCTAATTTTTTCAACCGAAAGATTTTCAGGAACAATATAGGTTGATAAAGATTTTAAAACTGTTAATTGAGGTAAAGAAACATTAGTTAAATTAATTAAAAAAATGCCGCCATTTACATTTATCAATAAGTTAGCATCTAATTTTGATATTATGCTTTCTATGAATTTTTTTAAAATTACTTCACCTTTTAGTTCTCTGTAAGTTAAAACTAAATCAAATGCAATTCCGCAGAGTTTTAATTTTTTTAAAGTCTTAATATATATTTCAATTCTTTGAGCGTCATTTAAGCCTGAAACTTGTAGTAAAACTATTGGCAAATCTCCTGATATAGACAAGGACCATAAACCATCAATATTTAATGTATTTTGTTGCATAGCCTGGTAAACTTCTTGGCTTTTATTTTTATGGTAAAGCAAACACGGTAATAATTGAAAAGATATTTTATCTTCAATTGTGTCGCCATAAATTTTAGATTTTGCAGATGTTTTTATGTCTAAATGACCTTTGTTTCTACTTTTTATGATATTTTCTGTTACTTCTGAATAGCTTTCGCCTGAAGTAATTATCAGAGAAAAATCACGTTGTTGGGAAGCTGAAACGTCAAATGTTAATTTTATTGCAGCTATGGCATCGGGTAAGCCGTTTGAAGGGTTAAATTCTTTTTTGTAAAAAGATAAAATAGATTCTTCTATATTAGATGAATTAATTAGATATTCTTTTTGAGTAATATATTTAAACGGAATATTTTCTAAAAAGCTAATACCTAAATATATTGGAGTTTGATTTTCTCTAAGTCGTTTTTTGAAAATTAAAATGTTAGATTCGCAGTCATAATCAGCTGAAATAAACAGTTTGTTAAAAGCTGGGTGAGCGATATATTCATTAAAATCTGCGAGAATTGGCTCAAGTGTTATCATAGCATCAACAGTCTTTTTTTGATTAGAATTATTTTTAATTATTATTTGTCTTTGTTCACAAGCTAAAGTTTTGTCAATGTAACATATCATTGCAGATTGTAAAAAAGAAAATTTACTCATGTATGAAACGCAATGAGCGGAAAATTTGGTTTGATAATGTACTTCTGTATTATAAAATGGTGC